>DDMR01000053.1 GCA_002340925.1 Actinobacteria bacterium UBA2541 | reverse complement strand
CTCTCCATAGAAAGTTGTGATCTGGCAAAAAAACGAAACTAGCGTTTATAGCTATTTCATTTTTACCAATTGTTTTTGTTTCTGTACCCAATATCCGCCGCCTTTTGAGGGGCGTCGAAGTCATGGAAATACAAAGGAATTTGGCATATTTTTTCTGCTCCTGCAAAACAGGGGCAGGCCAATATATGCCGATTGGCATTGATTTTTTGCACGTTGTTGAGTTCTCAAGGTACGAGCGCGCACCACTCTCGGAGATTTCTCACCGATTGCAGGGCAGACCGCCAAACCTAGCGGAAGGCACACGGAAGAGCAAATCCAGTAGTCCTTCATAGAGCTTGGTAATACTTGTTACTTCAGATCGTTGCTTGGCCTTATTTGCCCCGGTTTTAAAGGGTTTTTCGTCCAATTCGCAAGCGAGGGATAAAGATAGCCGATGCCCGGGAAAGGGTCAACTTCCCTCCCCCAAAAATGGCCAAAAATTAGCCCGAAAAGGCCCCAATTGGTGCGAGGTTTATCACCGTAAAAATCGCACATATTTATGCTCAAACTCTGTCAAATTCTTTGAGATGCTAAGAATTGCCCGATCTGGAATGGACTTAAATGACTTCGACAGAGGCTAAATCGCGCTTTCCTTTACGTAAAACTAGGAAACGGCCGTGAATTAAATGCTCTTTTGAAGGCGCGAAATCCTCCCCAGAAATCTTCTCGTTATTTAGGTAAGCGCCATTCTCTTTAACTATTCGTCGCGCCGCAGATTTTGAATCGACAACTCCTGTTGCAGCGAGAAGATCAACCCAGGTTGGAAAACCTTCGCTTTTATTTATTGTAACTTTTGGCAACTGTGAAAGTGCGGCAGTTAATGTTTTCTCATCAAGTGCACTTAAATCACCTTGGCCGAATAGCGCGGAGGAAGCGGCTTCCACTTTTTCACTTTCATCTGAACCATGAACCATTGCAGTTAACTCACGAGCAAGTTCTCTCTGTGCTTCCCTTGCTCCCGGGTTTGTTTTGACGGTTTCAACAAGGCGTTCTATTTCAGCGCGTTCTTTAAATGAAAAGACTTTCAAATACTTTTCGACATCTGCATCTTCGGTGTTAAACCAAAATTGATAGAACGCATAAGGTGAAGTCATTTCAGGATCTAGCCAGACCGAGCCGCCCGCAGTCTTTCCGAATTTACTCCCATCAGATTTGGCCATTAATGGAATAGTGAATGCATGCGCAGAACCACCTTCGACTTTGCGAATTAAATCAAGTCCCGCAACTATATTTCCCCACTGATCCGAACCACCCAGTTGCAATTTGCAATTATCTCGTCGGTAAAGTTCCAGGTAATCAAAAGCTTGCAATACTTGATAGGAGAATTCAGTATAAGAAATGCCGCCACTTTCAAGGCGTGAAGCAACAGAATCTTTAGCAAGCATCTGATTAACGCTGAAATGCTTACCAATATCGCGCAGGAATTCCAGCGCTGAAACTGGCTTAGTCCAATCCAGATTATTTGCCATAACCGCTGGATTCCTCTTACTTTCAAAGTCCAAGAATTTCGATAGTTGATTCTTAATGTTTCCGACCCATTCAAGAACTACAGATTCATCATTTAGGGCGCGCTCTTCATTTCGACCGCTGGGGTCTCCGACCAATCCGGTAGCTCCCCCGACTAACGCGATTGGAAGATGTCCGGACAGTTGAAAGCGGCGCATTACAAGAATCACAACAAGATTGCCTACGTGAAGACTTGGTGCAGTCGGATCGAAGCCAATGTAAAACTTAGTTGGAGCCGCCTTAAGTTCCTTCACCAAAGCATCGCGATCGGTTGTTTGAGCCAACAATCCACGCCACTCTAAATCTGCAAAGAGGTCCAAACTCATGGCTTCATCATGCCTGAAAAACGTGCAACCTCGTTGGATATCCAACTCTTGGCTTCCTTCGTGGCATCCTTCAAATCTGAAATCTGGGCAAGAACGCTAGAAGTCGAAGTTCCCAATGAAGATGTTCTCGAAGCAACTGCACCGGAGGTAGTAAGGCTGTCTCGTAGATCGGGCGCAAGATCCGGATGTATCTTTAAGAGTTGTTTATCCGAAAGTTCATGAAGTTCGATACCAGATTTTTCACATAACCGAACACACTCCCCTGCTGCTTCATGTGCTTGTGCAAACGGAACTGCTTTCTTGGCCAAGTAATCGGCAATTTCAGTAGCCAGTGCAAACTCGGCTTGTGCTCCACTTGAAATAACTCTCTCATTGAACTTCGCAGTTTCAACCATTCCAATAAGTGCAGGTAGCAAAACTATTAGGGTTTCAACAGAGTCGAAGATTGGTTCTTTGTCCTCTTGCAAATCACGGTTGTAGGCAAATGGGAGTCCCTTGAGTGTCGCTAATAACCCAGTTAAATTGCCTATTAATCGACCGCTCTTGCCACGAGCAAGTTCAGCAATATCTGGATTCTTTTTTTGAGGCATGATCGATGAACCAGTTGAATAGGCATCATCAATAGTTACCCAATCAAACTCCCAAGTGCTCCAAAGTGTGAACTCCTCGCCAATTCTTGAAAGGTGAACGCCTAGCATCGCCATTACGAATAGCGCCTCAGCTGCGAAATCGCGATCGCTTACCGCATCAATGCTATTTGCTATGACGCCATCAAAGCCGAGTAATTCTGCGCTTTTCTCTGGGTTAGGTTGCAAGGCACTTCCCGCGAGTGCACCAGCGCCTAACGGAGAGAAATTATTTCTTACTAACCAATCACCGATTCGATCTACATCTCGCAATAGTGCCTGCGAGTGCTTCGCTAATTCATGGCCAAAGACAATTGGTTGGGCGTGTTGTAAATGAGTAAATCCAGGAGCTATGACGGATGCTAATTTTTCGCTCTGAGTATTGAATACCGAAATCAGTTCTGTAGTAAGTGAAGCGATTTCAAGCAGATGGTCAACCAGGTAAAGTTTAAAATCAGCTACAACTAAATCGTTGCGAGAGCGACCAGCCCTAAGTGCGCCGCCGATAGCGCCGATCTTTGCAATCAGGCCACGTTCTATCGCGCTGTGGACATCTTCATCTGAATCGTTGTAAGTAAATTTACCGGCAAGAATTTCAGTTCCCAATGCTTTCAATCCTGCACGAATAACTTCGCCATTGCCAGCAGCAATAACTCCGGAAGCAATCAAACCATCTAGATGTGCAAGATTTACCTTGATGTCATAAGGCGCAAGACGCCAATCGAATTCCACACTGCGAGAGAGCGCGGCAACAGCCGTTGATGGTTCTGCTGAAAATCTTCCACCCCAAAGCGACATTTAATTCCTCTTTCCTTTTTGCTTGTTTGTTCTGGTTGCATAATTTGTGATTGATTTTGCAAGTTCGGCTCCCCCATTTGCAGTCTTCGCGACTACCAATACCGTGTCATCCCCAGCGATAGTTCCGATGGCACTCTTGAGAAGACCGTTCAATGAGTTGCGGTCGATCGCACTCGCCAACAACTGCGCACCACCAGGCGGGGTTCGGACTACCGCTAAATTTCCACTCGCAGTAACGCTCATGATCAAATTCGCCGCTGAACTATTTTTCGAATTAGCGTCTTCCGGAATTACATACTGGAATTCACCATTTGCATCTCGAACCCGAGTGGCTCCTAAATCTTCCAAATCGCGGCTAGCCGTTGCTTGGGTAACTTTCACGCCCTCGCGGCCAAGCAACTTCACCAAGTGGGATTGCGATTCAACGCCACCTTGTTTAATCATTTTCGCAATCAGAACCTTACGTTGATTTGATGTGAGGTTTGTTTTAACGCTCATAATTGGAGGACACCTTTCTGAAGACCTCGATGAAGTGTGAAACTTGGGAATCCGCAACAATCAGCGGAGGTGCAATCCGAATTACGGAATCCGAAGTGGCGTTAGCTAGGACTCCATTTTGTTGAAGCTCGGTTATGAATTTCTTTGCAATTGGCTCTTTAAGAACTATTCCAATCAAGAGTCCTGAACCGCGAACAGAGGAAACCATAGGATTTTTGGAGATTTCTAATTTCAAAGTTAACTCGAGGTTTTTGACGCGTTCCAAAATCTTCTGATCTTCCAAATACTCAATTGAAGCAAGAGCTGATGCGCAGGCAACCGGACTTCCGCCGAAGGTGCTGCCATGAGAACCTGGTTCAAAAAGTAATGATGCTTCTCCAATTGCAATCATTGCGCCCAGCGGTAATCCGCCACCCAGTCCCTTAGCCAAAGTAATTACATCTGGCGTGACGCCCTCGTGTTCGAAACCGAACCATTCTCCGGTCCTGCCCATTCCGGTCTGCACGCAATCGAAAACTAGAAGAACGCCGTGCTTCGAAGTTAGTTCGCGCAAAGTTTTAAGGTAACCAAGATCTGGGACAACAACGCCATTCTCGCCCTGAATCGGCTCGACAATCACCATGGCAACTTTTTTGCTTATAACTTTCTTGGCAGCCTTAACATCGTTGAATGGAATAAAAGTGACGTCTTTCAGAAGCGGAAGAAACGCTTTGCGTTTGGCAATTTGGCCGGTGATTGAAAGGGCGCCGATGGTTCTTCCGTGGAACGAACCTAAAGTCGAAACTACTTTCTTGCGCCCACTTAACCTAGAAAGCTTAAGCGCTGCCTCATTGGCTTCGGCTCCTGAATTGCAGAAAAACACCTTTGCTTCAGTCGAACCAGTTAGCTCCTTCAATTTTTCTGCTAACTCAATCGCACGAGGATGAGAGTACAGATTGCTCACATGTCCAAGTTCGGTTACTTGTTTCGTGACAGCTGAGATAAGCGCTGGGTGGGCATGGCCCAGAATGTTTGTTGCGATTCCACCAAGAAAATCTAGATACTCATTTCCATCGGCGTCCCAAACTTGAGCCCCTAGCCCTTTGACGAGAGAAATCTCCGGAGTTCCGTAATTGTTTTGCAGCGAAGATTTCCAACGCTCTTGCTGCAATTGGTTTTTGTTAGTCAAGGAGTCACCAACGTTCCACCTTCGCCTTGAAGTGCAAGTTCAACGCTTGAAATTTCTCGACCATCAAAAATCTGGACTTTCTTTGCTCCAGATTTGATTGCATTGATTGCTGATTCTGCCTTTGGGATCATTCCGCCTTCGAGCGTCATTGAAATCTCGGAAAGTTCATTGATGCTAATGCTCTGAATCAAGGAATCTTTATCAGGCCAATTGCGATATATACCTGAAACATCGGTTGAGAAGAGCACTGAATCAACTTTTAGCGCCCCACCGATTGCGCCAGCAATAACGTCGGCATTCATATTCACTGCTTGTCCGTCATTAGTAATCGAAATTGGTGAGATCACCGGAGTGATACCAAGATCCATCTGGGCAATCAGATAGTCAGGATTTACCGAAACAACTTCGCCAACTAAACCAAGCTCTGGCTTCGATATTTTCGCGCGAGTTACATCCCCATCTCCAGCCGTTAAACCCACGGCATTAACTCCGAGAACGATTAGCTGATTAACCAACTTCCTCTGAACTTCACCACATAAAGTGCGCTGAACGACCTCGAAAACTTCAGGTGTAGTTTTGCGCAATCCTCTGATCATCTCACTTTTCACACCATGAATTTCTAACTCTTTGTTGATTGCTGGACCACCACCATGAACAATGACAATCTTCTTACCTGCCTTAATTTGCTTTGACAGAAGAGAAAGGACTGGATCTATCCCCTGGCCATCTGAGATTGCATGACCCCCGTATTTGAAGAGAATCATTACTTAGCAGCTAACTGACTTAGTCCAGTTGTTTCTGGATAACCAGACATCAAATTTGCATTCTGAATTGCCTGGCCGGCGGCACCTTTACCCAAATTATCAATCGCGACAGATACCATCAAGCGATTAGCATGCTCGTCAACCGCAACCTGCAAGAAAGCAAAATTGGTTCCAATAGTCATCGAAGTCTGCGGGAGCTCTCCGATTGGCAGCACTTTAACAAAATTAGATTTCGAGTAATAGCCAGAATAAACTTGATGTGCTTGATCTGTTGAAATCATATTCTTTAACTGCGAACTTACAGTCGCCAAAATGCCCCTTGGCATTGGTGCCAGAATCGGCGTAAATGAAAACTTAACCGAAGAATCTCCTATAGCACTTAGGCACTCTTCGATTTCTGGTATGTGCTGATGAAGACCACCGAACTTGTAAGAACCCATGTTGTTCATAACTTCGCTAGCCGAAAGATTGATTTTTGCATTTCTACCAGCACCGGTTGTACCGCTAGCGGCGACCGAAATGAATTTCTCATTCTCAACTAAGTTTGAAGAGACTGCTGGCGCACTTCCTAGAATAATTGCGGTTGCATAGCAACCCGGATTGGCAACCCGGTTTGAGGCTGAAATTAGCTTTTTGTTATCTCCTACTTCAGGTAGCCCATAAACAAGCTTGCCTGCATATTCTCCTGAATAGTATTTCGCCCAGGCGCTCTGATTTTCGAGACGGAAGTCAGCACCAAGGTCTACTACCTTTACGGATTCTGCAATCTGAGGAATCAAGGAACCGGATTCACCATGCGGGAGGGCAAGGAAAACCAGATCACATTTATTGATTTCGGAAATATTGGTCGCAGCAAATTTTTCGCCAGAATAAGAGATTAGTTGTGGATGGATAGAAGTGATTAGTTCTCCGGCGTTTGAGCCAGCGCTTGCACAAACAACTTTGAATTTATCGTGCCCGGCAAGAATTCTCAGAAGCTCTCCACCAGCGTAACCGCTGGCACCAACTACCCCAATTTTCATGGGTTAATCATATCCCTAATGTATATTTATGCAAATACATGCATATTTATGCGCAATCCTAAGCCCTCAATACCGCCCCGTATTTTTTAGCAGCAGATTCGGTAGCCGCCTGCCGAAACTTGGAGACCTCGTCAGCGGTGAGAGTCCGATCCGTTGCCCTGAAGACCAAGGTGAAAGCCAGAGATACTTTCCCATCTTCGACCTTCTCGTATCTATCAAATAACGAAATGCTCTCTAGGAGAACGCCCGCGCCCTCCCGTAATGCTTTCTCAACCGAGGCCGCAGGAATAGATTCGTCGACGATTAAGGAAATATCTTGAATCGCTGGTGGCATTGTCACAAGAGACTTGGCCTTCTTCGATTCTAAAAACGGAATAGCGCTAAGCACTACGACAAAAGCACAAGATCTCTCAGGCAGGTCAAGCAACGAAATTACACGTGGGTGCAACTCTCCCGCGTGACCAACTGGTTTTCCATCTATCTGAATCTCTGCGCAACGGCCAGGATGCCAAGGAGCGAAATCAGATGAGACCGTAGTTGTGACACTGCCGCTGTTTTCGACAATTGAACGAGCGAAACCGATCGCTTCAACCCAAGTAAATTTCTCGCCCTTGGTGTGCCAGCTATCTGCTGAAAGCTTTCCTGCTACAACTGCACCGACGTGAAGAGGCTGATTTGGCACACTCTTGTAAATACTTGTCTTAATCTTTTCGCTTGGAGCCGCATCTATTCCTACTAGACCAGGACTCTCAAGTTTCTCGGTATTTCTAAACACTGAGCCAATCTCAAAGATAGCGATGTCTTTTGCGCCTCGGCCTTGATTACGAACCGCCGTTAGCAACAAACCCGGAAGCAAGTGGGCTCGTAAATCTGGGAATTCTTCCGACATCGGATTGGCAAGTTTAAAACTCTTTGCGCGATCGCCAGTGAAGCCAAGGTCGGCCACAAAGTTTGGATTAACAAATGGCGAGTTATATACCTCGGAGAAACCTTTACTCGCTAAATAATTCGCTGTTGATCTCTTTCTAATCTGGGCCGGAGTTAATTGCGCTCCGCCTTTCCCAATCGGAAGCTTTGAGGGAATACGTTGATAACCAATCATTCTTGCGACTTCTTCCACCAAATCAGGACCGAGTAGTAAATCGGCCCGCCAGGATGGTGGAGTTATTGACCACTGGATATCTGATTTTTTGGAAATTGCGCAACCAACTACATTGAGTTTCTCTTCGACCTCTTCAAGTGCAACGTTTGTTCCTAGATACTGTGAGACAAAGTTGGGATCAAAGGTGACGACTGGTGCGAACTTTGGCTCCCCTGATTTGGCTGAACCAATATGTTGCGCGCCCCCAAGTTCAATCATTAAATCAATTGCACGTGCGGAGGAAATCTCTGCCAGTGAAGGATCAACACCGCGTTCAAGTCTGCGAGATGCTTCGGAAGACAACTTATGTCTTCTCGATCCTCTTGCAATTGAGACCGGATCGAAGCGAGCGGCTTCAAGCGCAATAGAAGTTGTTGAAATTGTAACTTCGGAGCTTGCGCCTCCCATAACTCCAGCAAGTGCAAGTGGCCCTTTCTTATCGGCCACCACTAAATCTTCCTTATCAAGTTTACGTTCCTGGCCATCTAAGGTCTTGAACTTCATACTATCTCCAGCCCGCTTAATGATTAATGAGCCGTCGACTTTTGATGAATCAAAGGCGTGAAGGGGCTGCCCTAGTTCGAGCATGACATAGTTTGTAATATCTACAGCTAGCGAAATCGATCTCATGCCGCACTTTTCAATTCTGCGACTCATCCAGATTGGTGTGGGAGCCGATGCATCAAAACCTGAAATGCTGCGTATGAAAACAATTGATAGCGCAGATGGATCTTCAACGCTAACTTGAACTCCGTCTTTATTAACTTGATACGCACCTGCATCAACTCTTGTAATTGGGTCTAAATATTTAAGATTTAAGGAGGCCGCCAACTCGCGAGCCAGACCTCTGATTGAAAGCGCATATCCGCGATCAGGGTTTACAGCGGCATCAACGATTACATCACTGATTTCCAAAAGAGATATTGCATCGGCTCCCGGCTTTGCGGAGTCTGCTGGCAATACGATAATTCCAGAATGCTCGTCACTCAATCCGAGTTCGCGGGATGAGCAGATCATTCCGTTACTTGTCTTACCGTAAGTTTCTCGAGCGGATATCGCAAAATTATTTGGGAGCACTGCTCCGGGTAGCGCTGCCACTATCAAATCCCCTACTTTAAAGTTGGTGGCTCCGCAGATTACATATCGGGTATTGCTCTCACCGCAATCAAGGCCAACGTATCTAATCGGCTTTTTATTGCCTGAAAGTTCCTCGATTGACTCAACTTTGGCCACTACAAGTGGGCCAGTTAAATCAGAGCCCGCTTCAATAATCTCTTCTACTTCAAAACCGACTCGAACGAAGGCATCTTCTAAATCAGAGTTGGATATTTTGGCTGGAAGTTCG
>DDMR01000054.1:11242-11551 GCA_002340925.1 Actinobacteria bacterium UBA2541 | reverse complement strand
TCGCCTCTTTGAATCCTGTGCTCCCTGTTCTCATATGGCAATTGTGGTGTAATCTCTGCCCATGCCTAAGTCACCATTGCGCAAAAAAGAGAAGGCCTATATTCCGGAGGCGGTTGCTCAAGCAAAGCCGGTTCCGACTGAGAGCCCAAAGTGGTTAGTCCCAGCGATGATTTCTGCCTTCATCGGCGGATTAATCTGGATCGTAATTTTCTACATCTCGGCAACTGCCTACCCAATCCCAAATATCGGGGCCTGGAATATGGTCGTTGGATTTGGATTCATAGCGGTAGGTTTCTCGCTCGCTACCCG
>DDMR01000054.1:9011-11021 GCA_002340925.1 Actinobacteria bacterium UBA2541 | reverse complement strand
GCTACCCGCTGGCGCTAAATACCGCTTAATTACAAGCTTGTAATTCTCCACACAGTGGATAAAGGCTGTGGATAACTCTAAGCACGGCCTATAGGCATTCACAGCATACGCTCAGTTAAATAGGGAAATCTCGCTCCATGACCCTTTTGAAAGAGAAACCACATATGAACCAAAACGATCAGTCCACCACTCAGAGAATCTTGGTGGTTGATGACGAGAACAGCATTAGCGAATTAATCGCGACCAGTCTTAGATTCGTAGGCTTCGATGTTCGAACTGCTGCTTCCGGATCACAAGCTCTTACGATTGCTGAAGAATTTAAACCACATGCGCTGATTCTTGATGTGATGTTGCCCGATCAAGATGGTTTCGAAGTCTGTCGCCAACTGCGTCAAGATGGACATAGCGTTGGAGTTCTCTTTCTAACAGCGAAAGATACCGTTGAAGATAAAATCGCTGGCTTAACAATAGGTGGCGATGATTATGTAACCAAGCCATTTAGTCTTGAAGAACTTGTTGCTCGCCTACGTGCGCTTCTACGTCGCATCGGAGCAACAACTATTGAGGGCGACGACGAGAAAGTTAGGTTTGCAGATCTCGAACTCGATGAAGCAACCCACGAAGTTCGTCGCGCCGGCACATTGGTTGAACTCTCACCTACTGAATTTTTACTACTTCGCTACTTAATGATTAACGCTGATCGCGTAGTAAGTAAGTCACAGATCCTTGACCATGTATGGCAATACGATTTTCGTGGCGATGCTGGAATTGTTGAAACTTACATCTCTTACCTTCGCAAGAAGATTGATAGCTTCGAACCCGCTCTGATTCATACCGTTCGCGGTGTGGGATATAGGTTGCGCTTACCAGCACGTAAGTAATAAAGAAGTAAACTTCCCAAATGAGATACGGGCTGTCGAACTGGTCACTTCGTAATCGCCTGATTCTGTCAACGCTAGTGCTGGCCGCTATCGCAATTGCTGCATCAGATTTTGCTGCATCAAATTCGCTGCGCACCTTTCTGATAAACCAAGCTGATGCTCAGTTAAATGAAGTTGTTAAAACTTCAATATTGCGCCTTGATCGCGCTGGAATTGACACTGAAAATTTAGATGAAGAGAGCGATGTGTACGGTTTTCGCCCACTGCGCCCCTTAGAAGCAGTCCCAACTACTACCGCTGTAACGCTTCTAGATGTTTCTGGAAACATAGTTGGACGAATAGGTGGCGAATTTGCTAATTCCATTGATCTAAAGGAATTTAAGAAACTAACTCCCAAAAAAGTTGATTCGCTCAAAGGTCTGCCCTTCACAATTCCAGGTGCTAGAGGCGAACCAGATATTCGTGCAATTGCTAGACCACTTCCATCCGGAGAGGGCACTGTTGTAATTTCGGTGGCGCTAGATAGCGTAGATAAAACCGTTGCTGGCCTCTCTGGAATCTTTCTTTTGATTAGTTTTATCGTTCTAATTTCTATTGCAATCATCGCCAGATCTTTAATTAAGTTGACCCTCAAACCACTTAATCAGATTGAGAAGACTGCAGCTGCGATTGCAGAGGGAGATTTATCTGCGCGGCTTCCGCAGGTAAATTCAAGAACTGAAGTTGGACGTCTAACTGGATCTTTGAACACGATGCTTTCGCGAATTGAAGAGTCATTTGCTGTGCGCACAGAGTCTGAGAATAAATTGCGGCGCTTCGTCGCTGATGCAAGTCATGAACTGCGCACACCTTTAACAGCTATTCGAGGATTTGCAGAACTTCATCGTCAAGGTGCAGTAGTAGGTGAAGATAAAACCAGAGAGTTGATATCTAGAATTGAGAAAGAATCAATTCGAATGGGTGCGCTAGTGGAAGACTTATTACTTCTTGCCAGATTAGATCAATCTAGAGAATTAACTTTTGACCCGGTGGATATTAATCACCTGGTAGCCGAGGCTGTGGCTTCTGCAAAAGCAGCAGGGCCTGACCATGAAATCACTATTTCGAGCGAGAGTGATGAGATCTTTGT
>DDMR01000054.1:6191-8775 GCA_002340925.1 Actinobacteria bacterium UBA2541 | reverse complement strand
AAATTATTTTTCCGCAGCCAGAGTTATAAAGATTCCATTGCTCTAAGAGTTGAGATTCGATCTTCGATTGGAGGATGAGTAGCAAAAAGTTTCGAAACGCTCTTCGCATCTAACGGAGATTCGATCCAAATATGTGCAACTGCATTCGATCGTTGTTTTACTACAGTGGAATCCCGGGCCAGAATTTCTAAAGCTTTTCGCAGCCCCGCTGGGTTTCGAGTAAAACTCACCGCTGTTGCATCAGCAAGAGCTTCACGTTTGCGAGAAATTGCTGACTTCAACAGCAAGGCGGCTAGTGGGGCCAGAATCAAAATTAGAAGTGAGAAGACAAGTGCGATTGGATTGTTGTTGCTCTCTCGGTTTCGAGCACCGCCAAAGAACATCATTCGGGTCAATATGTCAGAGGCAATTGCGATTGCCCCGGCAGTTGTTGCTGCGACCGCGCTTACTAGCGTGTCCCGATTGGCCACATGAGACATCTCATGCGCAATAACCCCTTGAAGTTCATCGCGATCCATCACATCTAAAATTCCAGTGGTGAATGCAATCAGTGCATGTTCAGGATTTCTGCCAGTAGCGAAAGCATTTGGGGCGTCGTCATAAACTATTGCCACCTTCGGCATAGGCAGACCTGAGGCGATACAAACTTCCTGCACCAGCCCAAATAGTTTTGGATTATCTTCCTCTTGAAGCAACTTAGCGCCAGTCATCTTTAAAACTAATTTGTCGGAGCCATAAAAAGCGCCCCAGACTGAGATTAGGGAGATGCCCACAGCGATTGGCACGATTCCGGTCGTTGCACCACCAAAAAAAGTAAGGGCGGCATAAACAAGAATCCACATAAGAATTCCCATGGCAATCAGCAAACCAATGGTTTTACGCCGATTAGCGTTCTGCAGTGTTCTAAAATCCATTGATTAGAATTTTACGTTCGGTACTTCGCGATCCTGTGGATCTTCAACTTCATAGAACTCGCGCTCGGATACCTTTGCAAATCCAACAAAGAAGTTGGTTGGAACAGTCTTTATCGCAGTATTTAACTGGCGCACTGAGTCATTATAAAACTGGCGAGAGAACGCAACTTTATTTTCAGTAGTAGCTAATTCATCTTGGAGAGCTGCAAAATTTGCTGATGCTTTCAAATCTGGATAAGCCTCAGCGACTGCCAGCAATCCACGGAGCGCCTGAGTAAGAAGGCCATCTGCCGCCGCGGTATCTGCTACAGAACTTGCTGTAGTTGCCTTTGCGCGGGCAGTGACTACAGCATCAAAAGTTGATTGCTCGTGTTGCGCATATCCTTTTACAGTCTCAACTAGGTTGGGAATTAAATCTGCTCGTCGCTGTAGTTGAACTTCAATCTGTGACCAAGCTTCTTCCGCCGTGATGTTTAACCGAATTAAGCGGTTGTATTGGACTACGGAAAAAACGACAAGAAGCGCAACTGCTGCTAAAACAATAATTATTTCCATGGCTAATTAAACCGCGAATTCGCTGATTTAATTCCTTAGAATTTACTTAATTTGAGACTGATGGAAATTTAGCCAAGATTTGCTTGCAGTTGGGCCGCGTTGGCCTTGATATCTTGAACCGTAAAGCGCAGAACCATATGGGTTCTCGGCTGGTGAAGAGAGCTTGATCAAACATAGCTGGCCGATTTTCATTCCCGGAAATAATTTGACTGGAAGATTTGCAACATTCGAAAGTTCTAGAGTGATGTGACCAGAGAAGCCAGGATCAATAAATCCTGCTGTTGAGTGGGTTAGCAAACCAAGTCGACCGAGTGAAGATTTACCTTCGAGGCGTCCGGCAATGTCATCGGGCAGAGTGATTACTTCGTAGGTGCTCGCAAGAACAAACTCGCCTGGGTGCAGGATAAATTCTTCATTCGCTTCGACCGCTACTTCGCGGGTTAAATCTGATTGTTCAATTGATGGATCAATTACTGAATATTTATGGTTCTCGAAGACCCGGAAGAATCGGTCGAGCCGGACATCCACGCTCGATGGTTGAATCATTGCGCCATCGAAAGGTTCGACCTTTACGCGGCCAGCGCTGATTTCGGCCTTGATATCGCGATCACTTAGTAGCACGGAGCGACCCTATATCCTCATTACGGCTTGATTAAGTTACTGGCGGGTAGCATTATTGTGCCATGAGCCACTACACCGCAAACCTGCGCGATATCGAATTCTGCCTCTTCGACCTCCTTAAGCGCGATGAGATTCTAGGCAAGTCAATATTTAAAGAGATCGACCGTGACACCTCAATGGGGATGTTAGAAGAGATCAAACGATTAGCCGAAAATGATCTTGCTGACTCGTTTGTTGAGAGCGATCGATTAGGTGCGCAATTCGATAAAGCGACTGGCGATATTAAGTTGCCTGAAAGTTTTAAGAAGTCATACCGAACATTTATGGATAACGAATGGTGGCGCATCGATGCACCAGTTGAAATTGGTGGCACCTTAATTCCAGCTTCAGTTCGGTGGGCAATTGCTGAAATGGTTCTGGGATCAAACCCTTCAATTCATATTTATGCATCAGGTACAGCCTTTGCACATGTTGCATATGTTCTTGGAAATGAT
>DDMR01000054.1:0-6072 GCA_002340925.1 Actinobacteria bacterium UBA2541 | reverse complement strand
CCGATGGCAGTTGGCACATCACCGGGACAAAAAGATATATCACTTCTGGAGATTCAGATTTGAATCCAAATATTGTTCATTATGTTCTTGCCAGGCCAGAAGGTGCCGGTCCTGGAACAAAGGGTTTGAGTTTATTTCTAGTTCCAAAATTTATGTTTGACTTTGAAACTGGTGAACTTGGAAAACGTAATGGTGTTTTTGTAACCAGTGTTGAACACAAGATGGGGCTAAATGTTTCAGCTACTTGTGAAGTCAATCTTGGTGAGAAAGAGCCTGCGGTCGGATACTTACTTGGCGATGTTCACCAAGGTATTGCTCAGATGTTTAAAGTAATTGAATATGCCCGAATGATGGTTGGAACCAAGGCGATTGCAACGCTTAGCGCTGGATACCAACAAGCTCTGGCTTATGCCAAGGTGCGCGTGCAAGGACCAGACCTAACTAAAGCTGCAGATAAGGCAAGCCCGCGCGTAACAATCATTAATCACCCAGATGTGCGTCGTTCATTGATGGTGCAGAAGTCTTATTCCGAAGGAATGCGCGCGCTAGTTCTATACACCGCTTCCATTCAAGATGAAATCTTGTTGGCTAAAGCTGCAAATGACACTGATCGCACGGATGACATGGAAGCGCTAAACGATTTATTGCTTCCGATTGTTAAGGGTTATGGAAGCGAAAAATCTTGGGTCTTGCTTGGAACTGAATCACTTCAGACATTTGGTGGGGCTGGCTTTACGCAAGATTGGCCACTTGAGCAATATGTTCGCGATGCCAAGATTGATACTTTGTATGAAGGCACAACTGCAATTCAAGGTCTAGATTTCTTCTTCCGAAAAATTATCAAAGATGGCGGCCGGGCACTTGGATTGCTTGGAAAAGAGATTGCAGCATTCACTGCTACTGGTGGCGCACTTGCTGAAGAGAAAGCAGCGCTTGCCAAAACTCTTGAAGATTTAAATGCAATGACCGGAACTCTTGTTGGTTTTGCAATGGAATCTCAAGAGAATGTAGAGAAGATTTATAAGGCTGGCTTGAACACAACTCGCCTCTTGATGTCTGTTGGTGAAGTAATTATTGCTTGGTTGTTATTGCGCCAGGCAGAAATTGCAATCGAAAAATCAGCGAACCCAGGACGCGATGCTGATTTCTATGCCGGAAAAATCGCATCTGCGAAGTTTTTCGTCAGAACCGTTCTTCCACATATCAAAGCAGAGTTAAAGATTGTTCTTGGCGAGACTGGTGAGTTGATGGAGATTCCGGAAGGCGCGTTTTAGCCACTTATAACCGCTAAGATTCAACGTGCTCAAGAATCGGCGACATGAGATCTATCTTTTACTCGGCTCGCTATTCTTTGCAATGAGCAGCATCCCGGCAAAACTTGCCATGGAAGCTGGGCTCTCGGCTTGGCGCCTGACCCAGATAAGAACAATTGGGGCCTTCTTAATTCTCTTTTTATATGTTTATGCAAAGAATAAAAATTCTCTGCGAATCAAACGCAAAGAGCTTCCAATTCTTATTTCTTTCGGTGTCTTTGGATTTGCGGCGGTAAATCTCCTTTACTTCTTGGCTATTCAGCGCCTGAATGTAGGTATCGCACTAATTATCGAATTTACTGCTCCGATCTGGATTGCACTCTGGCTGCGATTTATTCAGAAGAAGATAGTTTCGAGGTTGATGTGGTGGGGGCTTGTAATCGGTTTAACTGGATTAGCTCTAATTGCCCAAGTTTGGCGAGGATTAACTCTTGATGGTCTTGGGGTTTTTTATGCGCTGATGTGTGCTTTTGCGCTCACCGTATATTTCTTGGTCGGAGAGAAACTAGTTGGCGTTAAGTCCAGCGAGGCAACAATGGCTTTGGGGCTTGGAATTTCTTCAGCTTTCTTCGCAATTATCCAACCTTGGTGGAGCTTCCCATTTGAACAATTACAGGAAGTTGTTCAACTGACTGGAAGGCTTTCAGAGATTTCAGTTCCGAATTATTTGCTGGTTCTCTGGGTAATTATTTTTGGTACTGCAATCCCTTATTTTCTAGTTTTGACCGGACTTCGTGGGCTAAGTGCAGCTAAAACAAGCGCAATCGGAATGTCAGAGCCGGTATTCGGTGGAATTTTTGCTTGGATTTTCTTATACGAAAAACTAAACTTCACACAATCAGTTGGGGTTATTGTTGTTCTCGTCGGTATCTATCTGGCGAATCGTGCAAGATTTAATGTGAAGGGTGTGGCTTAATGGAAAATTTTGCAGACCTGCTTGCATCAAATAAAGAGTATGCCAGTGCTTTTAAATCCAGTGGTTTGAGTGGTGAGGCCATAAAGGGCTTAGCGATTGTTACCTGTATGGACTCGAGAATTGATCCACTTCATATTGTTGGTATGAAAGCTGGGGACGCAAAGATTTTGCGAAATGCTGGTGCCCGAGTTACTGAAGATGTGCTCCGTACATTAGTTCTCGCTACTCATTTACTCGGAGTAAATCGAATTCTGGTTATGCCCCATACGGATTGCAGAATGGCATCTGGTGAGGAGCATGAGATACATGCCGCGATTCTAGAAAAATCTGGCATCGACACTAGAGGAATCGAAATTCGCACAGTTAAAGATCAGATGAAAGCTCTGGTTACCGATGTCCAGAGAATTGAAAGTTATCCCTTGCTTGCAAAAAATATTAAGGTTATGGGCGCAATCTTTAGCGTTGAGACCGGAAAACTGGCGCCAGTTATTTAATTATCTTTTACAAAGCTTTCAGAACTTTGAGAGTAGCTTGGTGCCATATCGCTAAATCTTGCAAAGTGTAATTGCGCGCTTACCGTGATTGTCCGGGTTGGTCCGTTACGGTGCTTGGCAATAATCAAATCAGCTTCACCAGATCGGTTCTGACCGTCATACATATCATCGCGGTGCAGAAGAATTACGACGTCGGCATCTTGTTCGATAGAACCAGATTCACGCAAGTCCGAGAGCATTGGCTTCTTATCAGCGCGCTGTTCTGGCGACCGGTTTAACTGTGAAATTGCGACAACCGGAACATCGAGTTCCTTGGCCAGTAGTTTTAAATTTCTAGAGAACTCGGATACCTCTTGTTGACGGTTCTCGACACGTTTTCCGGATGTCATCAACTGCAAGTAGTCGATAACAATTAACTTCAAACCATGACGCTGCTTTAAGCGACGAGCCTTTGCGCGGATCTCCATAAGTGAGAGATTTGGTGAATCATCAATAAATAAGGGTGCTTGTGAAATTTCGCCCATACGTTTTGCAAGACGGCCCCACTCTTCATCTGTAAGAGCACCAGAACGAATATTGTTTAAGGCAACTCTGGCTTCGGCTGAGAGCATACGCATTGTGATTTCAGAGCGGCTCATTTCAAGTGAGAATATAACTGCTGGATCGCCATTGTGAATCGATGCATAGCGTGCAATATCTAGGCCAAGAGTTGATTTACCGACTGCAGGACGCGCAGCTAGAACAATCATGTTTCCTGGATGTAAGCCATTTGTCAGAGTATCGAGATCTTTAAATCCAGTCTTTACACCTTCGCCTTTAACGCCATTTGAAATCGCTTCGATTTCATCCAGTGCCGCTGGAAGTAGTTCAGATAATTGAATGTAATCCTCGGTTGTGCGATGTTCGGTGACTTGAAAAATTTCTGCTGATGCTTGATCAACAGCATCATCAACTTCGCCTTCACCGGAATATCCAAGTTGAACAATCTTTGTTCCAGCTTCAACTAGGCGACGCATGATTGCATGGTCGCGAACAATCTTCGCGTAATAACCAGCATTAGCCGCAGTAGGAACTGAGTTAATAAGTGTGTGAAGATATGGTGCGCCACCGGCACGAGCAATGTCGCCACGCTTTGTTAATTCAGCTGCAACAGTTACTGGATCAGCGGGTTCGCCACGACCATACAAATCTAGAATTGCATCGTAAATTAATTCGTGAGCTGGGCGATAGAAATCACGTTCGCGGATAATTTCAACTACATCTGCAATTGATTCTTTACTTAGCAACATTCCACCAAGAACACCTTGCTCGGCAATTAAATCTTGTGGTGGCGTACGTTCAAATTCAACTGTTGCGGGAATCCGATTATTGGAGTTGTTTCCGCGGTTGGGGAGTTCTGCGATGCTCATAGATAAAGCCTCCCAAAGACCACTGACATCAAGAATTTTCGCTGTCGAGCGTAATTTAATGAGGTTGGGGTGAGAGGTGTTAGAAAGTCCGAAATCGATGTGCGCGAGCATGTGGAGAAGCTGGGAATTGAGGTGGATAACTGGTGGACAGGGTGTGCATAACAGGTGGAGAAGTGCGAGGGTCAACCCTCTTTTACGCTCAAAATTTTGTTCAAACCTGTGGGTAAAGATTTATTTCTTTATCTCATTATCTAAGAAAGTTCACAAATATCAAGAAAAAAGCCCGCCTCTTTCGAGACGGGCTTTTTAATTTTTGGAGCTATTAAATAGCTTCAACCGAAATATTTACGTTGGCAGAAACTTGACCTTGAAGTGAAACCTTCGCGGTGTACTTTCCAAGCTTCTTGATATGTCCGGCAACCTTTACTCGGTGGCGATCGATATCGAGACCAGTAGCGGCTTTGATGCCTGCTGTGATGTCTTTATCTGTAACTGAACCGAATAGAACTCCTGTTGAGCCGACCTTTGATTTAATAACAATCTCGGTCTTCTCAAGTGATTCCTTGATTTCTCTTGCATGATCAAGGTCGCGAATTTCGCGAGCGCTACGAGCACGACGGATTCCTTCAATCTGCTTTTCGCCACCAAGGCTCCATGCGATTGCATTGCCGCGAGGCAATAGGAAGTTGCGAGCAAAACCATCTTTAACGGTTACGACATCGCCAGCTTGGCCTAGACCTGATACTTCACGAGTAAGAATAAGTTTCATGGTTTATTCCCCTTATCGCGCTGTTGAGGTGTAAGGCAGAAGTGCCATTTCGCGGGAGTTCTTTACCGCGGCAGCAATCTGACGTTGATGTTGGGTGCATGCACCTGTAACTCGACGAGCGCGGATCTTGCCGCGATCTGAGATGTACTTGCGAAGAAGGTTGATGTCTTTGTAATCGATATAAGTTGCCTTATCGCGACAGAAAGAGCATGGCTTCT
This sequence comes from Actinobacteria bacterium UBA2541, assembly GCA_002340925.1. Classification (GTDB taxonomy): domain Bacteria; phylum Actinomycetota; class Actinomycetes; order Nanopelagicales; family Nanopelagicaceae; genus AAA044-D11. The sequence continues at coordinate 953 of DDMR01000054.1, read as the reverse complement.
TCTTAAACTTCTTCATTGCTGCTGCCGACATCTTGCTTACTTTTGGCTTCGGCTTTAGCGTCTTATTATTTCTTGCGCCCACTGTGGTGCTCCTTTTTAGGATGCCCCGTCAATTCTGACGGGAATGGTTAATTGGATAAATTATTTAGATCTCGTTTAGAAGGGAGGTTGATCATCGGAACCGGCTGAAGACCAGCCACCTCCGACAGGAGCTGCAGACCATGGATCTTCAGCTGAAGCAGTTTCAGAGACCGGAGTTGAGAATGAACCGCTGCCACCAGATGCACCCGCTGCGCGAGTTGTCTTTGTGACCTTTGCTGTTGCATTTCGAAGTGATGGACCAACTTCGTCAACTTCGACTTCGTACACAGTGCGCTTTTCGCCTTCTTTGGTTTCGTAAGAGCGTTGCTTTAAACGACCAGTAACAATCACGCGCATTCCGCGAGTAAGTGATTCTGCAACGTTCTCTGCTGCTTGACGCCAAATATTGCAAGCAAGAAAGAGGCTGTCGCCATCTTTCCATTCATTTGTGTTCTTATCGAGGTAACGCGGAGTTGAAGCAACCGTGAATTTAGCAACTGCAGCACCGGATGGTGTGAAGCGCAATTCAGGATCGTTTACAAGATTTCCAACCATTGTGATTGTTGTATCTCCTGCTGCCATTTTTTCTCTCTTCTCTCTTATCTACTTTAGATGCTTTTTATTTGTTTTACTCTGGACTATTTCTTTGCGCCAGAGTTTTACTCTGGACGAACAACCTTTGTACGAAGCACTGCTTCGTTCAAATTTAATTGGCGATCAAGTTCTTTAATCGCATCTGGACCACAGTGCATATCAACGACCGCGTAAATTCCTTCTGGCTTTTTATTTATTTCGAAGGACATACGACGACGGCCCCAAATGTCGAGCTTGTCGACAGTGCCGCCACTTTCCTTGATGATCTTGAGATATGT
>DDMR01000084.1:5699-6351 GCA_002340925.1 Actinobacteria bacterium UBA2541 | reverse complement strand
GAAGCACTTGCAGATGGAAAGTATGACCATGTTCCAGAACAAGCATTCTTCATGTGCGGTGGCTTAGAGGATGTAGAGCGCAAGGCTGCAGAATTGGCTAAGGCGTAATCTAAATGTCTTCAAACCTAACTGTTGAAGTTGTATCTCCTGAGAAGCGGGTCTGGTCTGGCGAGGCGACTATGGTTTCGGCTCGCACACTAGAAGGTGACCTTGGCGTATTGCCTGGTCACGCACCGCTTCTTGGAGTTCTAGTTGATGGAAAAGTAAGCATCAAAGTTGCTGACGGATCATCGCAAGAGTTCAACATTCATGGTGGGTTTATCTCTGTTTCAAATGACCGAGTATCAATTCTCGGCGAAGCATCTGATTAAGTAACCCTTAAGCCCTGTTGAAGGGTTGCGTGCCTAAATCATCTCCCGAGTTGTTGGGTTCTTGCGTAGGATTGCGCTAACTCAGTATCAGCTAGGAGGAAAATGGCAAGCCCACTAGTTGAAACTGCGCCGTTAATTTTGGATGTTGGCATAGTTCTCACAGTTGCTGCCACCATGGGCTTTGCTGCACGAAAGCTTGGATTGCCTACAGTTCTTGGCTACCTACTAACAGGCTTACTCGTATCCCCATTTACTCCTGGCTTTGTAGCAGATGAAAATCA
>DDMR01000084.1:2222-5476 GCA_002340925.1 Actinobacteria bacterium UBA2541 | reverse complement strand
GTGCCCGCCCAAATGGCAGTTGGAATTTTGTTTGGCACTCCTGTATTTCTCTGGCTAGGCATACCAATCTTCGGCGCGCTTCTGTTATCTCTTTCAGTAGCTATGTCGTCTAGCGTTGTAATAGTAAATATAGTTCGAAGCCCAAGAAGAAGAATTGACTCGTCAACCGAGGACGCATTGCTGGGTTGGACTGTTGTACAAGATGTGGTTTGTGTAACTCTTGCGATAATAATCTTAACTATCTTTGGCGAAAGCGATCGACCTCTGCCAATTGCAATCGCTGGGATTATTGGTTTCGCAGCTCTTGCATATATATCTTCAAAGCTTCTTCCAAAATTATTACGAACAATTCGCTGGGAGAATGATTTATTCTTAATTTATTCGGTCTCTATCGGATTAGTCCTTGCATCTCTCGGCACCGTTGCATTTGGAATCCCGATGGCTCTTGCAGGCTTCATAGCTGGGCTGGCGATCAATCAAAGTCAAGATACCGACCAACTTAGAAAAGCTATCCTTCCATTTAGAGATTTGTTTGCAGTATTATTCTTTGTTGTCATAGGTTCACTGATACCACCTGATGAACTTGCAAATTCCTGGCCATTCGCCTTATTGGTTCTCGCCATGATGATTCTTCTTAAAACTTTGCCCACAGCGCTTCTTGCAAGTCTTGGAAAACTTAAAGTTAGACCGCTTCAGTTTGGCTTAGGGATAAGCCAAATCGGTGAGTTTTCATTCGTCCTGGGAAGTATCGCTTTCGCAGAAGGTGTCATTACGGTTTCGCAATACACCGGACTTCTTGTTGCAGTAGTTCTCTCAATTGTGTTTTCAACTATTTTCGTTCGCAAAATTGGGAATCAGTAAGAATTAATTATGGCGTGAAACTTTAGCGCCCAGTCTTACAAGCGCCTCAACAAAACCTGGATATCCGCGATCAATATGGAATGCATCTTCTACTGTGGTGATTCCATCACTAACAAGTCCCGCAAGAACTAGACCCGCACCAGCTCGAATATCAGTAGCCGCAACTGGTGCACCTGAGAGTTGTTTTTTGCCGGTTATAGAGGCGTGATGACCATCTACATGAATGTCAGCACCTAATCTTTGAAGTTCATTCACGAACATAAACCGACCTTCGAAAACATTCTCGGTAACTATTGAGTTGCCTTCAGCGATTGCGTTCATGGTTATGACAAAGGGTTGAAGGTCGGTAGCGAATCCCGGGTAGGGAAGTGTTGCAACATCAATTGCGGTTGGTCGCTTATCCATCCGAACCCTAAATCCATCGGCTGTTGTTGTTATGACCGCACCTGCTGCTACTAATTTATCTAGGGGAACTTCTAGGTGATCGGCTCGGCCACCATGAATTGTTATGTCACCTTGTGTCATTACAGCAGCAAAAGCCCAAGTGCCAGCGACAATTCGATCAGCAAGAGTTGCATGCGTTGTTGGGTGTAATTCCTTTACGCCAGTGATTGTAATTACGGGAGTTCCAAGGCCTTCAATCTTGGCGCCCATCGAGATCAAGAATTCACCAAGGTCAACTACATCGGGTTCACGGGCTGCGTTATCGATTGTTGTAACACCTTTTGCAAGAACCGCGGCGGTCATAATGTTTTCGGTGGCACCGACACTTGGAAAGTCGAGAGAAATGGCAGCACCGGTTAGCCCATTTGGTGCAGTAGCAATTACATATCCATGTTCTGAATGTGCTTCGGCACCAAGATCAATCAAACCCTTGATGTGGAAATCGATACCACGAGAGCCAATGGCGTCGCCACCAGGAAGTGCGACTTCAACTTGACCGACTCTGGTCACAAGTGGGCCAAGAACATTTATCGAAGCCCGCATCTTGCGAACCAAATCGTAATCTGCGCGATGACCAGGAACCTTTGGGACCAAGATTTTTACAGTTAAGGCTTCGCGATCATAAGAACACTTGCACCCAAGCCTTGTTAACAACTCTTCCATGATATGAACATCAACAATATCCGGAACATTCTCAATTGTTGTTTCACCGACTGCCAAGAGGGAGGCGGCCATTAATTTAAGTGCCGAGTTCTTAGCGCCATGAACATTGACTTCGCCCACAAGGCGCGCGCCACCAACAATCTGGAAATATTCATTAGAACTTTCCACGGTGATCACCTCCGACTAGTGGGTTTCGAGTGGTCTAATCGTAGTGATTGAATTAGGCTCAACCCATGGTAAATCTAACGCGTATCTATACAAAAACTGGCGATGACGGAACGACCTCACTTGGGGATATGAGCCGAACATCAAAAAATGACCCGCGATTAGAAGCCTATGCCACGGTTGATGAAGCTAACTCTTCGATTGGTGTAGTTCTGGCTCTAGGTCAGATTAAAGATCCACAGATCATAAAGTTATTAATCCGGATTCAAAATGATTTATTCGATGTCGGAGCTGATCTCTGCACACCAGTTGTTGATGAGCCAAAGATTGAGCCACTACGCGTTATTGAATCTCAAGTTACATATTTGGAAGAGCAGATAGATTTTTATAATGAAAGCCTCGAACCACTGCGCAGTTTTGTTCTGCCATCCGGAACTCCGGCAGCTGCGTTATTGCATGTAGCTCGCACAGTCGCTCGCCGAGCCGAGCGCAATACTTGGCACGCAATTCATCAATTCGGTGGTGGCGTAAATTCACTTACGGCTAAATACCTTAACCGGTTATCAGATTTACTATTTGTGCTTGCGCGTTTTGAGAATAAGGAAAAGGGCGACGTGCTCTGGGTTCCAGGAGCAAACCGCTAAATTCTGTCAGGGCTCTTTGTATAAGTATTGCTAGGAACCTTCTGGGTACGCTTCCCGGTTCGACAGTTCGCTGTATATGCGCCAATTCCTAAGCCATCAGCGATTGGCTCATCGCTTACTAAAAGAATAGCTTTAATCGTTCTGGCTTTTGATCCAGAAATCGAAGTAGTGAGTGATCCATAAATAATTCGCTTTGTTGGATCTGCTGGGTCGATGCCAAGAACATTTGAGCTAACTTCCCACCAGTCGCAACCAGTTTCAGAACCAACAAAAATTCCTAGGCAGGCAAATTCATCGCAATATTTGATCAAGTCCTTCTGAATATATTTATATTCGGTACCCGCAATTAGAAGTTCTTTTGGAGTAGCAGTCTTTGCATAAAGCAAACCTTTCTTTTCAAAACCTGGTGGTGGCCACTTAAGTGGCTTCTTCGTTGGAAAATTCTTCTTTTTCCTTACTACCGGCTTCTTCTTTACT
>DDMR01000084.1:0-2147 GCA_002340925.1 Actinobacteria bacterium UBA2541 | reverse complement strand
TTCTTCTCAACTTTGGATTTGCTTGCAGCGGGCTTAGGCGTCGAGGTTGTTGTTTCAGCACTTGCCTGCGCAGGAATAAGTAGGGAGATTGAAATTAATATCGAGGCTAGTTTCTTCATTTATCTGACCACCTAAATGTCCTCAGGGCTAATAGTGTTCCAACAACAGTCCAAATAAGCAGAACAATCGCGATCTGTGGAATCTCCCAGCTTTTTGCAACTTCTTCGGCAGCAAAGCTCTCAGGTAAAAACACTGAACGCATTCCTTGAGTAAGCCACTTCAAAGGGAAGAGTGCGGCAAATTGCTGCATCCATTGTGGAAGCGTTGTAAAAACAAAGAAGACGCCGCTAAAGAATTGCAGAATAATCACAATAGGAGATACGACGGCAGAAGCACCACGACCATTCTTTGGCACCGCAGAGAATGCAATCCCTAAAATTGTTGCGCAGATGCTTCCAAGAAGTATGAGCCACCCAAATCGGAGCCAACGTTCTGTTGTGTTTGGTAGATCTAAACCAAAGAGCGCAGCACCAAAGCCCATCAAGGCGCCTACTTGAACAACCATTGCGACAAAGACCAGAATCGCTTTTCCAATGAAGTATGAGATTGGCGAGACTGGAGTTCCTCGAAGTCGTTTTAAAGTTCCGAAATCTCGCTCGATTGGAATCATGATTGCAAGTTGCTGGAATCCAGTATTGACCAGACCGGATGCAATCATTCCTGCAACAAAGTATTGGCTAAAGGTAACTCCTGGGGCCAGATCTCCTTTGAAAACTGAACCAAAGATAAATAACAACATAATTGGAAATAGAAGTGTGAAAACTACAGATTCGCGTTGACGCATGAATTGTTTTATCTCTAGGCCGCCACGTAGAAAGCCAACTTTAATAATGCCGGGTCTCATGGCTGACCAATCATTTTGAGATAAATGTCTTCGAGTGATGGGCGAATTACAGTAAGTTCCGGGACCTCGCCACCAAACTTTGCGACCAGTTTCGTAACCTCGGCTGCCGGAAAATCACTTTCAATCTCTTGCCTCTGCCCATTTTCGAGCCAACTAATTCGCGCCTTTGCAGTATTTCTGCCACCAAGATTCTCTGGCGTTGAAATTTCTACTATCTTTCCATTGACAATCACTGCAACGCGGTCAGCAAGCGCTTCAGCTTCATCTAAGTAGTGAGTTGTAAGCAGAATTGTTGTGCCCTCATCGCGTAGATTACGAATTAAATCCCAAAATGCTCGTCTCGCCTCGGGATCAAACCCGGTAGTTGGCTCATCAAGAAAGAGGATTTCTGGGTTACCAATAATTCCAAGTGCGACATCTAGCCGGCGACGCTGTCCGCCTGAAAGGGTGTCGATTCTGGCATTTTTCTTCTCATCCAAACCAACATCGCGAATCACGCTCTCGGGATCACGGGGATTGGAGTAATAATTTGCAAAGTGCTTAACAGTTTCAGATACCGATAAATCTTGAGCATCATTTGTAGATTGAAGAACAATTCCAATTCGATTTCGCCAAGCCCAACTATCTCTGCCAAGTTTTGCAGGATCTTGACCAAGGACTTTTACTTCGCCACCATCGCGGTCGCGGTAGCCTTCAAGGATCTCAACTGTGGTTGTTTTGCCAGCTCCATTTGGGCCAAGGATTGCAAAAATTTCGCCTCTTGAAACGTCAAGGTCGATTCCAGCAACTGCATCCTTAGAACCATTGGCCTTTGATGTGTATGTCTTTCTAAGGCCTGATACCGAAATCGCTAACTCATTTACCACGTCAATATCCTGCCCTAAAAGTTGGGAATATCGGAATGCACGCGAGAGAATAAGGCTGTGAGTCCGCGCAGAAACCATCCTAAAAGGTCCCAGAAACGGGCCAGCAACGACGAAGAAGAGCGCGACATCTCATTATCGAGTGAAACAATTGAAGAGCATTCAGAGGGCATATTTCGAGTTCGCAAAATTACTGGTTCTACTTCTACAAAACCATATCGTTGTCCTGGATGTGATCAAGTAATTCCAACCGCAACACCTCATATTGTTGCTTGGCTAGAAGAAGACGTTGAATCAAGACGACATTGGCACACTGCATGTTGGAATAAGCGAAATGATCGCAAGCCTAGAACACTTAGATCTAAAGGCGCTCCGCGTTA
>DDMR01000028.1:476-3213 GCA_002340925.1 Actinobacteria bacterium UBA2541 | reverse complement strand
AGAATGGTTATGGCGGCGTTAGGAATTCTCTTTGTTTTTATCTATGCCTTTGGTTCAGGAATTTGGGTTTCTTCTTCACCAGGTTGGTATTCAACTCTTAATAGACCGCCGTGGCAGCCACCCAGTGCCTTTATTGGAATTATCTGGCCTTACAACTTTATAGTTTTAGGTGTTGCTTCATATCAAGTATCAAAGTCTTTAACTCGATTACAGAATATCTCCTGGCTGGTTTTCTTCGGGCTAAGTATTGCCGCTGCCCTTACTTGGGCTTATCAGTTCTATGTCCCACACAACTTCACACTGGCCACAATTGCATTGGTATTAGCAACTCTTCTTACTATTCCAGTTCTTTATCTAACATTCAGGGCTTCGCTGATAATGGGACTTCTCCTTGTCCCCTATCAAATTTGGGTCGCTATCGCAGCCACCTTGGCTTGGGGCTACTTAACTCGGAATTAATGGGGTCGATCCCAACTTGGAGCTCTCGCCAGGCCGGGTTTCTAAGCGCATTTTAAGGTTCTGAGCGCAGAGTTTCGCAACATTTTAAGAGGTTGGAATACTAAAGGCCCAAATTATGTTTATAGTTATTGCAGGAATTTTGAGAAAAATGCCTGCAATACCAAATTACCCCACTAGCAAACAGGAGAAATAATGCAAAGTTCGAACCCAGTTTTCAAACGCGGATATGCCGCTCTCGAAAATCGTGGCGGAACAGCTGTCGCACCATCAACAGAAGAATTAAATGATCTTTATAACGCGCCTGCTGCATCTTCAATTCGCACAGGACGTATGACAATTGATGATGTTGTTGCTCGCACTGCACTTCTATTTGCAGTATTAGTTGGTGTTGGTGCCCTTGCATGGACACTTCAACTTGGTGGCGGCGCACTTCTAATTGGTTTCCTTGGCGCAATGGGACTTGGTTTATATCTTTCATTTTCACAGAAAATTAAGCCTGGCCTAACAATTACTTATGCAGCACTTCAAGGTTTGGCACTCGGAACACTCAGCCAGATGTATGAAACTGCATATGACGGAATTGTTGGACAAGCACTTGTTGCAACAATCGCTGCGATTGCCGGTGTTCTCTGGGCATACAAGAGCAAGCGAATTCGCGTAACTCCAAAGTTCACTCGGGTTTTGATTGGTGCACTATTTGGTTACTTAATCCTTGCAGTTGGATCTTTGATTGGTTCATTCTTTGGGCTTGGAAATGGAATGGGTCTATATGGACTATCTGGTCTCGGACCAATACTTGCAGTGGCTGGTGTAGCACTTGCAACACTCTTCTTAGTTCTAGATTTTGATCAGATTGAAAAGATGATTGCTAGTGGCGCACCACAAGAACAATCATGGCGTGCCGGTTTTGGGCTTATGGTCACAATCGTCTGGCTTTATCTTGAAGTATTGCGTTTAATCTCAATACTTCGTCGTGATTAGTAAAGACTAGATTTCTTCATTTAGCTTCCTAGTCACCTCTTGATTTAACTTTCTGGTCTCGGGCATCTTTGCTGACAGCAGCAGTGTTAATGAAAACACTGCTGCTGTTACTATAAATGCGGGGCGATAAGAGTATGCATCCACTAACCAGCCAAGCAAAACCGGGCTGATGATATTTCCTAAGTCTCCGGCCATCTGGAATAGCGCGATAACTCGGCCACCTTTTCCACCAAAGAGATCGCCAATAAGTGCAGATGCTCCGACTCCTTCAAAGGCACCGCCGATTCCAAATAAAGCCATCGCCAAGATGTAATACCACCAGTGTTGAGAAATAATTATTGTTGCAATACCGGTCAGCATCACAAATGAACCAAGCATTAGGGCGAATTTGCGCCCACGAAAGTCTGAAATTTTTCCAACATATACCAGTGCGATGCCTTGAACCATTGCGGCAACTGTAAAGCCAAGGCCGATTACTGTATTTGAAGCACCAAGTTTCTCTTCAGCGAAAAGTGGCAAAATAGTATTTCGCATTCCAAAGAGAACCCAGTTTGCTAAAAATGAAATGGCCATTGCTGCTAAGAATGGATAACTCTTGAGCGCTTCCCTAAGCAAAATTCGATCCTCTGGATCTTGAATATTTTTTATTGACCTGCCTAGACGTTTTTCAGATAAGAAGAATGAGGTAATGAAAGCTCCGGCTACCAGGGTAAATGCATAAACAAAGAATGGAACTCGAAGCGAGATAACCGAGAGAATTCCACCAAATGCTGGGCCAGCAACTGCGCCGATTAGGAAGCCCCCGTTATAGGTTGATTGCGCGCGCCCTCTGATGCTGTCATCAACGGATCTCATTAAAAGTGAGCTTGCTGAAACCGAGAACATAACTGAACCGATGCCACCAAGGGCGCGAAAAATAAGTAGTTGCCAATAAGTTGTTGCTAGACCAGATGCAAAAGATGAAACCGCAACTAGCATCAGGCCAGTTGTTTGAATTCGACGTTCCCCGAAAATATCAATTAACTTTCCGGCCGGAAGTCCCATAGCAAATCTGGCGAGAGCAAAAGCCGAAATAATTGCGCCGATTTGCGCATTGTTTACCTGAAATGATTTTGCGAAAAGCGGAATTGCTGGAATTACCATTCCATAACCAAGAGCGACGAAGAAAGCTACGGAAGAGAGGACATAAACCTCTCTTGGTAGGAGATTCTCCTTATTTTTTTTAGCCAATTACACTGCCCTTAATGATTCTGGTTAGATCGGAGATAACTTCTTTTTTGTGAGTTTACTATGCAGC
>DDMR01000028.1:0-239 GCA_002340925.1 Actinobacteria bacterium UBA2541 | reverse complement strand
GAAGAGGGAACAGTTCTTGGCTTGCTTGGCCCTAATGGCGCTGGAAAAACAACAACAGTTCGAGTTCTAGCAACTTTGTTAACACCAGACAGTGGAAGTGCAACTGTCGCAGGAATTGATGTTTTAAAACATCCAGATGAAGTTCGGAAAGTAATTGGATTATCTGGTCAGTATGCAGCACTAGATGAAACGCTTACTGGCTGGGATAACTTAACAATGTTCGGTCGTTTGTATCATTT
>DDMR01000087.1:3194-8975 GCA_002340925.1 Actinobacteria bacterium UBA2541 | reverse complement strand
TTCCGTTGCCCAGATCCATCCTCAAACCCATACCTAGCATTCGCAGCAATGCTTATGGCTGGACTAGATGGAATTCAAAACAAGATCGAGCCACCAAAGCCAGTTGATAAGGATCTGTATGAACTAGAGGGCGATGAAGCTGCTTCTATTCAACAAGTCCCAGGATCACTTGATGCGGTTCTAGATAATCTAGAAGCTGATCACGAGTTCCTGCTAAAGGGTGGAGTATTCACCAAGGATCTAATCGATACTTGGATTACTTGGAAGCGTAAGGAAGAAGTGGATTACGTCCGCTTGCGTCCACATCCAGCAGAGTTCGAGCTTTACTTCGACCTCTAAGAAGTCGTGTTAAAAAAGCCCTCCAAGAAATTGGGGGCTTTTTCCTTTAACTTTAGCTTTGAATTAGAGCGAGAATCCCACGGGAAGTTCGAGACGGTTCTCACTTAGTAATTTTGAATCGCTAAGTATTGTCTTGGTATCGCCATCCGCAACAACAATGCCACCAGATAAAATAATTGATCGCTCGCAGAGTTCATAGGCATAAGGAATATCATGTGTGACCATCAGAATTGTGATTTCCAGCGAACGCAAAATATCTGCCAACTCTCTGCGACTTGCCGGATCAAGGTTTGAGGATGGTTCATCCAAAACCAAAATCTCTGGCTTCATAGCAAGAACTGTTGCAACTGCAACTCTTCGCCTCTGCCCGAAAGAGAGGTGGTGTGGTGGACGATCTTTAAATTCAGACATATGAACCAGTGCTAGCGCTTGGTCAACAACTGCATCTAGTTCTGCACCTCGAATACCCATGTTGTAAGGACCGAAAGCAATGTCTTCACCAACGGTTGGCATGAAGAGCTGATCATCGGGATCTTGGAAAACAACACCAACCTTGCCGCGAATCCGGCGTAAGAGATCTTTATCCTTTGTATCAACTACTTCACCAGCAACACTGACACTTCCGTGTTCAGCAGGATGGATACCATTCATATGCATTACTAAAGTTGTTTTACCGGCACCATTTGGTCCAAGGATTGCAACACGTTCGCCGCGCTCTACCCGCAGGTTTACGCCAAAGAGCGCCTGATTGCCATCGGGATAAGCAAATGCCAGATCTTCGATTAATAGGCTTGGCGCGATTGTCATTATTTATCCGATCACAATTGTTGAGATAAGTATAGAAAGCGCAAAGAGCGGAAGTGCAAGACCCTGTAACCAAATCTTAAGCGATGCACCTTCGCTCTGGTCATGTGGAAGTACTCCGCTATATCCACGAGAAAGCATTGCAAGGTGCACGCGTTCACCGCGTTCATACGATCGAATAAAGAGTGCAGATGCAGCGATAGCGATGACTTTCCAATCCTTCAATCCGGTCGCAATAAAGCCACGTGATTCACGGGCGACCTTCATCCGTTCCATCTCATCGCTAATTACGTTGACATAGCGCAACATAAAGGCGGCAATCTGAACCATCAACTTGGGTAGGTGTAGCTTCTCTAATCCGCGTAAGAGCTCGCGCGCAGTAGTGCTTGTTGAGAGAATAACAGCGCTCAAGACGCCCAGGGTTCCTTTCGCAACAATTCCTGCCGCCGCCAACAAACTTTCACGATAGAGATTAAGCGGACCCACTTCAAAACGCTCACCGGTTCCAAAAAATGGCATGAGAATTGCAAAGAGAATAAATGGAATTTCAATCAACGACCGTTTAAGTAGCGTAGGCGTTGGAATTTTGGCAATGAGCGAGACTAGAAAAATCGCTACGAAGTAGGCAATAAATGCCTGCCATTGAGTAATGGGCGTTGAAGCGGCAACGATGATGAAAGTAAGAACCGCCATGATCTTTACATGCGCCGGCAGGCCATGAACTAAGGAATGGCGATGTAGGTAGAGTCTCTCCCCTACATCATGGCCATGATGATGCTGGAGCTCTGTTTGAGTTTTTACGGTTTGCTCTTATTGAATCGACGCAACCCGTAAAAGATTGCAAATGAAATAGCAGCGGTTGCTGCGACACCGACTACACCTGCAAGGCCACCAGAGATGCGTTCATTCTCTACCCCGGCAACACCATATTCAGCCAACGGACTATCTTTCAGCGGGCTCTCTTCGGCAGTATCTAGAAAGCCAATTTCACCAGCCGACTTCTCAAAGCCATCAGGTTGTGATGATGCGTAGTAAGAAATCCCACCTGCTAGAAAAAGCGATACTGCAAAACCGAAAATAATCAGAGGATTTTTCATCTTATGCTCTTCGAATTTCAAGTTGCTGTTTTGTGCCACGGTATCCATAAACAAGGTCTGGCCGGGTTGCCATAACAGCGGTAACTGAGAAGGCTGTAATTACTGCTTCGCCAATTCCAATCAGAACATGAGTGCTCATCATTCCGGTAAAGACTGCTGTAAGTGAAAATGTTGAATTCGCACCGATTGCATATTGAAGCAAGAAGCCCATGACTGCTGCCGGCACAGAAATAAATCCAGCGATGGTAGCTGCCGTTGAGATCGAAACTTTATTCTTCGGAAGCACCTTCTTCACTAGAAGAAATACTCCGTAACCAACCCAGACACCAACAAGCGAAAGATTAAATACATTCAACCCTGCGGCAGTTAAACCACCATCGGCAAAGAGCAGCGCTTGCAAAAGCAAGACCACGCTTAGGGCAAGGGTTGCAACATAGGGCCCAACTAAGACTGCGGCTAAAACACTTCCAAAGAGATGACCGCTTGTGCCAGCTGCGACGGGAAAGTTAAGCATTTGAACTGCAAAGATAAATGTTGCGGTCAGTCCTGCAAGAGGTGCAGTTTTCTCATCAAGAGATTTCGCGGCACCTTTAAGGCAAGCACCGACGGCGAGCGCAGAAACACCGGCAAAGGCCGCTGAGGTTGGGATATCGATAAATCCGTCAGGAATATGCATAAGTGAATTTTAATGCAAGTAATTTGCACCTGCAACTTTAAAGCACTAATTGCGAGTTTGGGAATTGTGCCGGCCTAGGTGTGGGAGTATCGCTCAGTGATTGCCACTCAAAGCGTAGAACTCCGAGCTGGCGCAAGGCTCCTAGTTAAAGATGTGGCTGTCCGTATCAACAGCGGTGACCGAATCGGCTTCGTAGGCCGAAATGGCGCCGGTAAATCGACCCTCGCAAAATGCCTTGCAGGTGAAACCCTGCCGGCTGGTGGCCAGATAACCCGAACCGGAACTATCGGATATCTCCCCCAGGATCCACGAACTGGCGATCAAGACGAGAGCGTCATAAATCGAATTTTATCTGCACGCGGCCTAGACCAGATTGTCATACGAATGCGCAAAGCCGAAGAAGCAATGGCAACAGCTACGCCTGAAGAATTAGAACTCGCGCTAGAACGTTATGCCCGAGTAGATAGCGAGTTTAATGCTGCTGGCGGATATGGCGCATCGGCTGAAGCTGAATCAATTGCAACAAACCTTGGATTGCCAGAACGGTTATTTGAAGAGCCGATCCAAGTTCTATCTGGTGGCCAGCGTCGTCGCGTCGAACTTGCACGACTTCTATTTAGTGGCGCCGAAACTCTTCTACTCGACGAACCAACAAACCACTTGGATGCCGAATCCATCAACTGGTTGCGTGAGTACTTAACAAAGTATTCCGGTGGCCTAGTCGTGATTTCTCACGATGTTGCCCTGATTGAAACTGTAGTAAATAAAGTTTTCTACATCGATGCCAATCGAAATGTTATTGATGTTTACAACATGGGCTGGAAGAAATATTTATTGCAACGCGAAGCTGATGAGCACCGTCGCAAGAAGGAACGCGCGAATGCCGAGAAGAAGGCTGAAATCTTGCAGAAGCAGGGCGAGAAGATGCGCGCCAAGGCTTCGAAGGCAACTGCCGCCCAAGGAATGTTGCGTCGTGCTGAATCCCTTATCTCTAATCTTGAAGATGTTCGTAAATCTGACAAGGTTGCAAAGCTTCGCTTCCCTACCCCAGCTCCTTGTGGCAAAACCCCACTTATGGCAACTGGTTTAAGTAAGTCCTATGGTTCATTAGAAATCTTTACCGATGTCGATCTTGCAATTGATAGATCTTCTCGCGTAGTAATTCTTGGGTTAAATGGTGCCGGAAAGACAACGCTATTAAGTATTCTGGGTGGAACCAACGAATCAGATACTGGAGAAATATTGCCGGGACATGGTTTAAAAATTGGTTACTACACCCAGGAACATGAATCTCTCGATTTCGAACGAACCGTCCTTGAAAATATGCTCTCTGCTGGTGACAAAATCAGCGAACAACAAGCACGTCAAACACTTGGCTCATTCTTATTCTCTGGCGACGATGTGCAAAAGCCTGTGAAGGTCCTAAGCGGTGGCGAGCGAACCAGATTGGCTCTTGCCACTCTTGTAGTCGGATCTGCAAACGTTCTCTTACTAGATGAGCCAACTAACAACTTAGATCCAGCATCACGAGAAGAAATTCTTGCCGCACTTGGTGAATATCAAGGCGCTGTAGTTCTTGTAAGCCACGATATTGGCGCAGTGCAGGCCCTTAAACCAGAGCGAGTTTTATTGTTGCCAGATGGCGATGAAGATTTGTGGGGCAATCAGTATCTAGAACTAATTGCCCTCGAATAAATCTAACTTCTTAACTTACGAACTTTAAGAACTTTAAGCTCGAAGAGCGACCGCAAATGCGCGGAAATCTTCAACTAGTAAATCAATTTCTTTCTGACCGTGAGCCAGAGAAATCAACCACTGCTCATCAAGCCCCGGAGGAGTGATGATTCCGCGGTTCATTGACCAGAGCCATGAAAGTTCTGCAATCGCAAAGTCAGTTGCCTTGTAATCACGGTAATTGCGAACTGGATCTTTCGACCAAGTCACGCAGCCTTTAACTCCGAAACCAACTGTGTGTGCAGGAAGTTGGAATTCTTCAATGATTGCTTGGATGCGATCAAGTGCTTGCTTGTTTAGAGCTTCAGCTTTAGCAAGAGCCTCGTCAGTACACAAACGATCCATTGCACGAAGACCTGCCATTGCAAGCGGGTTACCGTTGAAAGTTCCGAAGTGTGCCATTGCACCAGTTGTGATTGTGTCCATGATTTCTGCTTTGCCACCAAATGCAGCAAGTGGAAGTCCCCCACCGATTGATTTAGCAAGACAGATTAGATCTGGTTGAACCCCGATGCGATGCGCTGCGCCTTGAGGGCCAGCGGTCAGACCAGTTTTAACTTCGTCAAAGATAAGAACGATTTTGTATTTGGTGCAGAGATCGCGAACTGCCGCGAGGTAGCCCGCATCAGGTAAAACAATTCCAAGGTTTTCTAGAACTGGTTCCAAAATAAAGCAGGCAATTGACTCGTGATCGCGAGCAAAAACCTTTTCAAGTGCAGGAAGGTTGTTGAACGGAACCACGAAGACAACCCCAGCATTAACGCCATGTCCGATTACTGGATTTGGCTCTTCTGGATTGCCAGCCTGATCTAGTGATGGCTTCGCTGAAACCGTAAGTGGGTCATAGCTACCGTGGTAACCACCCTCTACCTTAACGATTGCAGATTTGCCATTGAATGCCTTTGCAGTGCGAACTGCATACATCGTGGCTTCAGTTCCAGAGTTTGCAAAGCGGACCTTCTCGATACCAAAGCGCTTGCACAAGCGTTCTGCGCCATCGCGAGAGATTGGGGATGGAGTAACAAATAGCGTTCCACCTTCGAGAGCTGCCTTGGTCTCGACAATTACTTCTTCGTTCAGGTGACCGGCGAGCATTGCGCCAAAGCCCATTGAAAGATCAAGTAGTTGTCG
>DDMR01000087.1:1307-3002 GCA_002340925.1 Actinobacteria bacterium UBA2541 | reverse complement strand
CGGAAAGTCTGTGGTTCTAGAGTTCAGGTCATTTTGGAAAGAAGTACCTTTTGTTGGATGGCCCACTACTGATCAGCGAATCCCTTTTGGGTACGAGCTCCTTTGTTTAAGGGAAAACTTGGTAGTTTTCTTATGAAGACGAAGGTATCAGGGAATTCCCGAAAACGCACCAATAGGCTGACTTTCTGCGTGTTCACCCCCTCCAATTTTGGACAATTTTTGAAGATTTTTCAAAAATTATGCATGGGCGCCCGGTCTCAGAAATTTCTCATGACTGTTTAATCACAAGCAAGGACTGACCTTTCGGCCATGAGTCACGCCGAAACTACGACAGAATTAGGTTAGAAGTGTATAGACAAACCCAAGGAGTTTAAATGGCTAAGGCGCGCGTTGAATTAGATGAAAATGGATTAGATCCCAATAGATGGCGCGCACTTTTTGTTATTGCAATCGCTTCCTTGATGGTTGTTCTTGATGCATCGATTGTAAATATTGCATTGCCAAGTGCTCAGGCAGAGCTAGGCATTTCAGATGCAAACCGACAGTGGGTTGTAACCGCATACTCACTTGCCTTCGGAAGTCTGCTTCTACTTGGTGGCCGCATATCTGATTATGTTGGCCGAAAGAAAATATTTATTGTTGGACTAATTGGTTTTGCTGTGGCCTCGGCTCTTGGCGGAATTGCCTCTAATCAGGAGTTGCTCTTTGCCGCTCGCGCACTTCAAGGTGCATTTGGTGCGCTACTTGCACCAGCTGCTCTCGCACTTATCAATGTGACTTTTACGGTCCCCAAGGAGCGTGCCCGAGCTTTTGGTGTTTACGGCGCAATCGCTGGTGGTGGCGCAGCCATTGGCTTGATCCTTGGCGGCGTGCTGACCGAATATGCAAACTGGCGTTGGTGTTTGGGCGTCAATGTTCCAATCGCTCTTTTCGCAGTGCTACTTGCGATTCCATTTGTAAATGAATCAAAGGCGACTGGTGACAATAAATATGACATTCCAGGTGCCACAACCGTAACTCTCGGGCTGGTCGCACTTGTCTATGGCTTCAGCCAAGCCGCAACTGAAGGCTGGTCTGATTTCTCTACCTATCGATTCTTTATATTCTCAGCAATCTTCCTTATCGCCTTCTTTGTTATCGAGAAAAAGGTTCCCAATCCCCTACTTCCGCTTCGCGTCTTAACTGAGCGCAATCGCGGAGGTTCATATTTAGCCTCGCTCCTAGTCGGAACTGGCCTCTTTGCCATGTTCTTGTTCTTAAGTATTTACCTACAAAGTTTCTTGCAATATTCATCGCTGAAATCCGGCTTCGCATTCTTGCCATTCTCAGCGGGCATAATTGTCTTTGCCGGTATTGCCTCACAATTGCTTCCAAAAATTGGCCCTAAGCCACTTATGACAACCGGACTTATTGCGGCATCTGCTGGACTTCTGCTGCTCTCGAGAATTACACCAACATCAACTTATGTTGCAGATATTTTGCCGGCACTATTAGTTATGTCCAGCGGCATGGCGCTCTTCTTTATTCCCAGCGCTTCCACCGCATTACATAACGCTGGTGAACACGATGCCGGTGTTGCGGGTGCAGTTTTAAATACCAGCCAACAGATCGGTGGCGCACTCGGCGCCGCTCTTCTAAATACTGTTGCAATCTCTTCGGCTTCAGCATATGCGAAAGTCAATACCAGTCTTGGTG
>DDMR01000087.1:590-1166 GCA_002340925.1 Actinobacteria bacterium UBA2541 | reverse complement strand
AATGTCGGCAAAGATTCACTTGTGGAAAGTGAGTCCGGAGCAATCCATTAAATCTAAGGCTGACTAGTCCAGGAAGAAATCAAGCAAGAAATCTGTGGTTCCTGGCTTGACTGAATATTTCTCTAGATCTGTGATGCCCTCGGACGCTAGAACTTCATCATCAACAAAGAAGTTTCCGGTGGTTGTCTTGGCTTCGCGATTTAGAATTATGTAAGCGGTATCAGCAAGAATCTCTGGCTTGCGACAGAAATCAGTATCTACGCCCGGAATCATTTGAAGTGCCGCAGTATCGATTGCGGTGCGAGGCCAGAGTGCATTTACCGCAATACCCTCACGCTTGAACTCTTCTGACATTCCCAGAACGCACATACTCATTCCATATTTAGACATTGTGTAGGCCACATGATTTTTAAACCATTTTGGGCTCATTGAAAGTGGTGGCGAGAGCGTAAGAATATGAGGATTACGTCCAGCCTTCGCGCTCTCTCGAAGATATGGAATAGCGGCTTGTGAACTTAAGAAGGTTCCTCGAACGTTTACATCAAACATCAAATCAAAGCGCTTTGCCGGGGTCTT
>DDMR01000087.1:0-418 GCA_002340925.1 Actinobacteria bacterium UBA2541 | reverse complement strand
CCTCGATTTCTTTAGCGGCCGAGAAGATTGTTCCCGGAAGCTTTGGATTCTCCTCCGCGGTTTTCGCTGCAATCGCAATGCTTGCTCCATCAGCTGCCGCCCGAAGTGCGATCGCAAGTCCGATTCCTCGAGATCCCCCAGTGATAAATATTCGTTTTCCGGCTAGTGACATTTTCTACCCCTTTGATTTTTTCTCAAGAAACTTCATGAATGCGATCTGGGCTTCATCTGATTCCAGAGCAATTCTAAATAGTTCGCTCTCGGCTTCCATCACCATTGCTACGGCTTGATGATGGCCACTCTTTAGAAGTGCCTTTGTGTTTATAACTGAGGTTGGTGGTTGATCTGCAATAACTTCTGCAATCTCTAGCGCCTTAGCAAGTGGGTCTGAAACTATTTCATTTACCAATCGCATCTG
>DDMR01000035.1 GCA_002340925.1 Actinobacteria bacterium UBA2541 | reverse complement strand
GCGCATTAGGAGCTGGCCAGGCAATTACAGTTTTTACTCTAATTAGTGAGGGTTTCATCTTTTCATTAACCACTGCAAGCATCGCTTTTTCTAAGGCCGGTTGATCGACGTCACCATTAGCAAGGGCCGCAACTTCTACGACATTCCAACCATAAGCTTTAAATCGCATCGAAACATCTTCAGTGAATGCAACATGAGTGTCGCCCTCAATTGAGATTCGATTATCGTCGTAGATAACTTTAAGGTTTCCAAGTTCCTGAGTTCCAGCCAGCGAACAAGCTTCAGAACTAATACCTTCTTGCAAGTCGCCATCGGAAGCGATTACCCAAATATTGTAATCAAAGAGAGACGTCTTACTGGTTGGATCAAGCAAGCCTTTTTCGTATCGTGCTGCCATCGCCATTCCAACAGCGCTAGAAATTCCAGAACCTAGTGGACCAGTAGTTATTTCGACGCCAGCAGTATGTCCAAACTCTGGATGGCCCGGAGTCTTTGCCCCTGCTGTCCGAAAACTTTGCAAGTCAGAGAGCTCTAATCCATAGCCAGATAAAAACAATTGAACATAGAGAGTTAGGGAAGAATGTCCTGCAGATAGAACAAAGCGATCTCGACCAAGCCAATTAGGGTCGGAGGGATCATGTTTCAGAATTCTTTGGAAGAGTGTGTAAGCAACAGGGGCCAGAGCCATAGCTGTTCCGGGATGTCCGTTGCCAACTTTCTGCACTGAGTCCATCGCGAGGGCACGACTGACAACAACAGCCTGGTCATCTAAAGAGCTCCATGCTTCACTCACTTTATTCTTACTTCCTGTTCGGTTCGTGCGGTTAAATTCAATCGCCATGCATGTATCCAAACCAACGTTGCTCCCAGTAAATGTGCTCCAACTATAATCTCAGGAAGACCTGTCACATATTGTAAGTAGCCGATTGCGCCTTGGGCCAAGGAGATACCGAGAAAGATAAGAATCATCCGACTATAAAATTTCTTAACCTCAGGTGTTTCTGAAACTTTGACAACTAAATAGAGAGCAATCGTTAGGCAGATAAGAACAATAACTGACTCAGCATGCAGCCAAGAAACAGCGCGGAAATTAAATGGATAACGCTCGACCCCTTCAGAACCCGAATGTGGACCAGCGCCAGTTACGACAACACCAATCAGAAGGACTATAAAAGTTAAGGCTGTAACAACTTTAGTTAAATTCCTCGTCATCGGAAGAACTTGAATAACAGGGCGATCGAGAACTCGGTGACGCAGTGCTAGCGCACACGCGATTAGCGGAAGCGAAAGGAGAAAGTGTGCTGATACTGTAATTGGAGTCAATTTTGTTAAAACGGTTATTCCGCCTAATACGCCTTGCGCTAGAATTCCAAGAATTTGCAGAATGGCTAAAAGCCTTAAACGCTTGAAATCACTACGGTGGCGCAATCTCTTAAAAATATAAATCAAAACGGCAAGAGCGATAATAAGTACGACGGGGCCAATCAAGCGGTTGCCGAATTCGATCCACGCATGCAATTGGCTTTCATCCTGCCCAATAACTGGCTTGATCGAACCATCTACGCACTCTGGCCAGGTTGGACATCCAAGCCCGGCGCCAGTTAATCGGACCGCGCCTCCAGTGACCACCAACGCTGCATTTACAACTAGCAGAGCAGTGAAAAGTGTTGAGCGTAGCTTCATGCTCCTAGCCTAGGCGTTGAACTCTCCTCCTGCGGCAGTGCGCCGAGTGGCGGGTTTGGGTGAATTACGCAACAATAATGTTGTGAAAAAGACCGAGGACCGAACCCGTGATTTAGTGGCTCGCGCCATTCTTGAAAATGGTCCTGCCACCGCGGTGGCCTTGGCTTCAAAGCTCCACATAACCCCAGCTGGAATTCGCAGACATTTGGATAATTTAATTGCTGAAGGCGTCTTGACTGCTCGTGAACCATTCACAAGTGTCAAAGATTCAAGAGGCCGCGGCCGTCCATCCAAAGTTTTTGTTATGACAGATCTTGGTCGCGAAAAATTTGAACACACTTATGACGATCTCGCGGTATCAGCTCTGCGATTTATGGCATCAAAGGGCGATAAGACATTAGTAAAAGAGTTCGCTCGAAATCGCGCGGAAGAAATCACCAAACGTGCAGCCCAGATTCTTGCTAACAAGAAGAATCTAAGTGAGAAGAGCGAAGCACTAGCAACATTCTTAACTGGCGAAGGTTACGCAGCAAATAATCATTCTCAAGGAATTGGTGAAGAGCTTTGTCAGAATCATTGTCCAATTGCGCACGTCGCATCACAATTTCCCGAACTCTGTGAAGCTGAAACTCAAGCCTTCTCCGAATTACTCGGTACTCACGTTCAAAGACTTGCCACCATCGCACATGGCGACGGTGTTTGCACCACATTTATACCAAACCCAAAAAACCTAAGTAAAACCGGAAAGCGAGCTTAATATGAGTGATGTTTTAGCAAAGAACCCTGGACTAGAGGGAATCGGGAATTATGAATACGGATGGTCTGATAAGAATGATGTGAGCGCGAATTCACGCCGTGGATTAAACGAAGAAGTTGTACGCGATATTTCATCAAA
>DDMR01000092.1:4749-9416 GCA_002340925.1 Actinobacteria bacterium UBA2541 | reverse complement strand
GTCCCTGCGAAAAAGGCCGTTAGAAATGAGTTCATTTAATACCCCAGGTAAGCGGCTCGAAGGGCAGAATCAGCAATCAATTCCTTTGCTGGCAGATCTGCGACTACTTTTCCAAGAGCGAGCAAAATTCCATGGTCTGCAACAGCTAGCGCAGTATTTGCATTCTGCTCGACAAGTAAAACAGTGAGTCCAGTTGATTTACATAATTCATCTACGATGCTAATTATCTGTGCGGAAATGAGTGGCGCTAAACCTAGTGAGGGCTCGTCCAGCAATAGCAATTTTGGCCGTGCAACAAGTGCGCGACTGATTGCAAGCATCTGTCGCTCGCCACCAGAAAGCGAACCAGCAGGTTCGCGGCGACGTTCAAAGAGAATTGGAAAGAGTTCATAAACTTCTTTTGTAGCTATCTCTAAATCACCTCGAGCTTGGCGCTTTCGAAACAATCCACCTAATTCAATATTTTCGGCGACGCTAAGTTGTGAAATAACTGCATGTCCCTCTGGAACTTGAGCGATTCCACTTCTGACAATTGCTTCAACGCTCTTGTGGGTGAGCTCTTCATCAAACCACTTAATCGATCCGCTCGTTGGTCTTTCGAGTCCAGAAATAGTTCTAAGCAATGTGCTCTTGCCTGCGCCATTTGCTCCGATAACTGTTGTTATGCGACCTGGCTTTGCCTGAAAAGAGATGTCGTTTAGCGCTTTGATTGATGCAAATTCTGTTACCAAATTAGAGACTTTAAGCATCAGGCACCCAGCTTTGAATTCTCATCGGATTTGTCGCTATGTCCCAAATAGGCTTCGATTACCGCAGGATTCTGCTTAACCTCATCATAAGAACCAGATGCAATCAACTTTCCGAAGTTCAAGACACTGACCGAATCTGAAATATCACGAACAAAATCAACATGGTGTTCCACAATTAAGATAGCGCAACGTTTCTTCAATTGACGAATTAAAACTGCCAACGAATCAATATCATCCTGTCCTAATCCAGCAGCTGGTTCATCCAACATCAGCAAGGTTGGATTTGTTACCAAAGCGCGAGCCAGAGCAACTCGCTTCGAATCTGGATAACTTAGCTCGGATGGTTCGCGACCAATTAATGAAGCGCCGCCAACCCAGGCCAGTGCTTCTTCAGCTCGCCGTACTAAGTTTGCTTCAGTCTTGCCAGATAAACCTAGAATTTCTTTTACAAAATTTGGTCTGTATTTTTTATCTGCTCCGACCATTACATTCTGCAGAACTGAAAGATCATTAAAGAGCCCAACTCCTTGAAGGGTTCGGGTAATTCCAAGACCAACTAATTCGTGCGGTTTAGGAAACGCTCTCTTAACTCCATCAAACTCAAAAGATCCAGAATCGCTCTTTACAAGTCCTGATATGCAGTTAAAAACTGTGGTCTTGCCGGCACCATTTGGGCCAATCAATCCAACAACGCTGTTTTTTGGAACCGTAAGTGAGACATCGGTTAGCGCTTTGACTCCCCCGAATGAAACCGAGAGGTTCGATAAGGCTAGTTGGCTGGAGTTCACGCGTAGATTCTAGGCACGCGAGAGGCAATTCGCGTAACAATTTCATAATTGATTGTTCCTGATGCCGCCGCCCAATCATCTATCGAATACCCAAGTGGCCCAAATACTTCAACTACCTCACCTGATACCGCATTCGATTCAGCTCCAAGGTCTACTACGAATTGATCCATCGAGACTCGGCCAATAATCGGAGCTCTTCGTCCTGCGGCATAAACGCCAGCTGCGCTAGTTGTATTGCGTGGAATCCCATCGGAATATCCCATCGTGATAATTGCAAGCTTGGTATCACTCGAAGTGATTTGAGTGCCGCCATAACCGACTGGCGAACCAGCAGGAACGCGTTTTACTAATTGGATCTCTGCTTTTAGTGTCATTGCGGGTTCAAGTTCTAAATCTTGAGAGGATCCCATTGTTTTTACATCAGGGCTCAGGCCATACATAGCAATCCCTAAGCGAATAATATTCTTATGAGAACTTAGATTGGTAAGAGTGGCTGCCGAATTAGCTAGATGGACATATTTGGGAGTAATCCCAACTTCGATTAGTTGAGCTAACTTTTTTTCAAAATCATTTAATTGATTCTGATTCGCGATTTCATCAGGTTCATCTGCTCGAGCAAAATGCGACCAAAATCCAACGACATCTATCTCGGCTCGAGTGGCTGCAATCAGAAACTCGGACCACTCACCCAACAGACCACCGCGCGACATTCCGGTATCCACTTCAATATGAACCCGTGGCTTCTTGCCCACCGCCTTGCCCGCGGTAACGATTAGCTCTAAATGTTTAAGCGAAGGAATTGCTAGATCTATATCTAGTTCAAGTGCTCTTTTAAAATCTGAACTTGGTGGAGTTAACCAAGAAACTATTGGAGCTTTAATTCCGGCTTCTCTCAAAAGAAATGCTTCTTCGAGTAGTGCGACTCCAAGCCAAGTTGCACCGGCATCGACTGCACATTTGGCTACTGGAACAAGTCCGTGACCATAGGCATCAGCTTTTACTACTGCAAGGACTTCGGCCTGAACCTTGGACTTAACCAACTTAATATTATTTGAAATTGCCTTTAGATTTACTTCAACAAATGCGCGCACTATTGGATCTCAACAATCACCATTGCTGAAGCAATTCCGGCATCATGAGAAAGCGTTAGATGAACGTTATGTCCGGCAAGTCGTACCGCCATTTCACCAGAGAACTCGAAGACGGGCTTACCTGTAACTTCATTTACTACTTGAGCCTCTTGCCAATTAAACGCTGCTTTTGCATTAAGGGCCTTTGCTAAGGCCTCTTTCGCTGCGAATCTGGCGGCCAAACTTGATGCATTTAATTTTGCCTCATTAGGCGTAAAAACTCGCTTTAAAAGTCCTGGTGTGCGCTCGAGTGATTCTTGAAAACGATCAATTGCAACAACATCAATACCGATTCCCAAAATAGAGCTCATCACGAGGGCTGCTTCTTCGAGGGGAAAAAGCGATCAATTGCAATGACTGCCACAAGCAGCGAACCACCAATAAATACCCCACCGATTAAATCTGAGAACCAATGGGTGTTTCTGATTAGAGAGACCATTACTACCATAAAAGTTATTAACCCAACTATTGGATACAGATTAATCCCGATGAATGGTGCACGATTTGTATATCGATAAATTAAATAAGCCAGCAGCCCCCAACTTACAAGAGCGTTCGATGCATGTCCGCTCGGATATGACATGCCATTCGCAAATAACACATCAACAGAGAGCCGTGGTTTTGTTCTGCCAATAAAGATTTTAGTAGCGCCAACAACGACGTTGAGTGATAGCAAAGCAAGAAGCGAGAGATTTATTGGGCGAAAGGACTTGAATCTCCAGCCGATAAAGCTGGCACAAATCAAGAGCACAGTTGCCGTAAACCAACGCAGGCCTAGGTCATCTAGCGCAATTAAAATATGTCCTGCTAGACCTGTGAATTTTGGATTCTTTAGATTCAAAATGTAATGATCTAATTCATAAATCCAACCTCGAGTTAAAACTTGTTGAGTTATGAAGAGAAAACCCAGAAGTAATAATCCGGAAACTCGAAGCGCGTGAAACATCTCGGCGCGCCTCTTATCTAAAAGTTCGGTGGTCATTTCATTCAACAGTTACTGACTTGGCAAGGTTTCGGGGCTGATCAACATCATTACCGCGAGCAATTGCCATTTCGTATGCGATTACTTGCAGCGGAACAACTGAAAGCACTGGTTGCAAGAATTCATGAGTGGTTGGGATTCGAACAAGATGATCGGCAGCGGCTAACGGAGAATCTGCTATAGCAATAATGACTGCGCCTCTGGCCTTTACCTCTTGAATATTGGATGCCATTTTCTCAGCCAACAGAGAACCAGCTGCCGGCATTATCGCCACAACCGGAGTCCCTGAATCAATTAAAGCAATTGGTCCATGCTTTAGCTCGCCACCAGCAAAACCTTCGGCATGCATGTAGGCCAACTCTTTCAACTTAAGTGCACCTTCTAGAGCAGTTGGATAACCAACATGTCTTCCTAAAAACAACATCGAAGTTGATTTACTAAACTTTCTGGTTAATTCGCGCAGTGGTTCTACTGTTTCTAATACTTGTTCAACCTTTGCAGGAAGCTCTGAAAGTTCATTTTCAATTTCAGCCATCAAACTGGCAGATATTGTGCCCCGGATCCGACCTAGGTGCAGCCCCATCAAATACATAGCGATTAATTGCGTCTCGAACGCCTTAGTTGATGCAACTGCAATCTCTGGACCAGCATGAGTGTAAAGAACAGCATCTGATTCGCGTGGGATAGTTGAACCATTTGTATTGCAAACAGTGAATACCTTGGCGCCCTTCTCTTTGGCATATCTCATTGCCATCAAGGTGTCCATAGTTTCACCTGATTGGGAAATTGGAATCAACAAAGTTTTCTTATCAACGCTAGGTTCTCGATAGCGATATTCCGATGCGAGTTCAACATCAACAGCGATGTTTGCCCATTTTTCAATTGCATATTTCCCTACTAAACCGGCGTGGTAAGCCGTTCCACAAGCAATGATTACAACTTTATCTACATCCTTTAAATCAATCCCCTTTGTTACATCGCTGCCAAGGCCAGAAATTCGCCCAAGTAAGGTGTCAGC
>DDMR01000092.1:1554-4581 GCA_002340925.1 Actinobacteria bacterium UBA2541 | reverse complement strand
ATTTCATATTCATTATGTGGCAGAACTTTCCCGGCAAGGTTTGTAATTATGATTTCATCTGCAGTGATATCTGCAACTTCATCCTGCCCAAGTTCTAGTGCTCGCTTGGTGTGTGAAATAAATGCCGAAACATCTGATGCTAAAAAGTTCTCGCCATCTCCAACACCAACAACAAGAGGTGAATTTCGACGAGCTCCAACTATGCGACCTGGTTGATCGCTGTGGATTGCGAGCAATGTGAAAGAGCCCCGAAGGAGTTGGCAGACTTCGCGCATTGCAGCGGCCAAATCACCACTATGTTTTTTGCGTGAATCACTTAATAGATGTGCAACAGATTCGCTATCTGTTTCGGATTTAAATGTATGTCCAGCTTTTTCTAGCTGCTGGCGCAGTTCTAGGTAATTTTCAATAATTCCATTATGAATTACCGCTAATTTTCCTTCGTTATCTAAATGTGGATGTGCATTCGCATCTGTAGGTCCGCCATGTGTAGCCCATCTCGTGTGGCCGATTCCGCTATGCGAATTTGGAACTTTATCTCCCAAGATCTCTTCTAGATTTCCCAATTTTCCCGCGCGTTTTTCAATCCAAAGTTTTTCGCCAGCGCCAGTTATGAGCGCAATTCCGGCAGAGTCATACCCGCGATATTCGAGTTTGCGTAGCCCTTCTAAAACTGGAGCAAGTGCGAGTTCTTTGCCGGTGTAACCAACAATGCCACACATAGAAAAAGCTCCTTCGTTAATTTAGGAGAGTTAAGAGAGTTCTAATCTTACTAGCGTTGCAAGAGTCTTAGCGATTTCGCCAGCCACAACCTCGCTCTCGGCTTCCACCATAACTCTTACCAAAGGTTCGGTTCCTGATGCGCGTAGCAAAATTCGACCATTTGCTCCGAGCTTTGATTCATTATCTCCAATTGCAGCGGCAATCGCTTTTGAGGTTGTGAGATTTGCTTTATTTACCCCATCGACATTTATCAATACTTGTGGAAAACGAACCATAATTTTTGCAAGTTCTTTTAGAGATTTCTTAGACTTTGCCATGACTGACATGAGTTGAAGCGCTGTTAGTAAACCATCTCCAGTATTCGCAAAATTCCTCATAATTATGTGGCCAGATTGTTCGCCACCAAGTTTGTGTCCGTTGGTCAACATATTCTCTAAAACATAACGATCGCCTACTGGTGTCTTTTCAAATGCAATTCCATTTTCAGTCATTGCCTTAATAAATCCAAGGTTGGTCATTACAGTTCCGACGACGGTCTGCACTCGCCATTCCTTTGCCAAGATCGCCAAAATATAATCGCCATCAACCAAATTTCCATCAGCATCAATTGCTAGGCATCGATCGGCATCACCATCATGAGCGATACCTAAATCTGCACCTTGCTTCTTTACTTCTGCAATCAAATTCTCAAGGTGAGTAGACCCACAATTCTCATTGATGTTTAAGCCATTTGGCTGATTTGAAATTGCAATTACTTCGGCACCGGCTCGGGCATAAACCTCAGGAGCAACCTCTGAAGCTGCGCCATTTGCGCAATCCACGACAACTTTAATTCCAGATAAGTTCACTGAAAGCGAAGAGAGCAAGTGGTAGATATATCTTTCGGCTGCAGATTCATCAACGATTACTCGGCCAACATCGCGGCCTACTGGTCGATCCCAGGGCTCATTTAACCGGGATTCAATTGCTAGTTCGAGAGCATCATCTAACTTTCCGCCACCTTTAGCGAAGAATTTAATCCCGTTATCCGGCATCGGATTGTGCGATGCGCTAATCATTACGCCAAGATCTGCGCCACTTGATGCAACCAGATGTGCAATTGCAGGTGTTGGTAGAACACCAACTTTATAAACATCGACTCCGGCACTTGCTAATCCAGCAACAATTGCGGACTCTAAAAATTCACCAGATGCGCGTGAATCTTGGCCGACAATTGCTTTCGGACGATTCTTGGAGATTGCGCCAACTTCGCCTAATACATGCGCAGCAGCAACTGCTAAATCGAGAGCTAGTTCTGCGGTGAGATCGACATTTGCGACGCCTCTGACACCATCAGTGCCAAAGAGAGCCATGATTGCGAAGGGTGAATTAACGCTTGCTGTATTGAGAACGCTTACGTGCCTTCTTTAGGCCGTACTTCTTACGTTCGATAACACGAGCATCACGTGCAAGGAATCCAGCCTTCTTTAGTGAAGGGCGGTTTGCATCACGATCGATTTCATTAAGAGCACGGGCAACACCTAAACGAAGTGCGCCAGCTTGTCCTGATGTTCCGCCACCGTTGATACGTGCGACAACATCGAATTCATTTTCAGCACCAACAGTGCGGAATGGTTCTGACACTAATTGTTGGTGAACTTTATTTGGGAAATATACTGCTAATTCTTTACCGTTAACGATCCACTTACCTGAACCAGGAACTAAGCGAACACGAGCAACTGCTTCTTTACGACGACCAGTTCCGCCACCAGGTGCAAGAACACCTTTACGGCCAGGTGCAATACCAGGAGTTGATGATGAATACGATGTTGGAACTTCTTCAACATCGGTATCGATAGCGGTATCAAAATCAGACATTTATATGGCTCCTGTTACTTACTTTGTCATTTGGGAAACTTGGGTGAATACGAATGGTGTTGGGTTCTGCGCAGCATGTGGATGTGCTGGACCTGCGTAAACCTTTAGCTTTGAACCAACAGTGCGGCCCAACTTATTCTTTGGAATCATTCCTAGAACTGCTTTTTCAACAATACGTGTTGGATCTGAATTAATAAGATCTGAGTAAACAATAGAAGTCATACCGCCTGGGAAACCAGAGTGGTGGTGAGCAAACTTCTGTCCAGCTTTTTGTCCGGTAAGAACAACCTTCTCTGCGTTAATAACAACTACGAAGTCACCCATGTCGATATGTGGTGCGAATGTTGTCTTGTGCTTTCCGCGAAGTAGAACAGCTGCATGGCTTGCAAGACGACCAAGTACAACTCCTTCTGCATCGATGACATGCCATTTACGAGCAACGTCACC
>DDMR01000092.1:387-1467 GCA_002340925.1 Actinobacteria bacterium UBA2541 | reverse complement strand
GCCTTTGGTGTGAAAGTGCGCACGAGGTATCTCTCTTCCTAAAGTGTTATTCGGTTTAGCTCGCTGACCTTATGGCCATTTGAGCATTCCTTACAAGGGGTCCAGATTACCCGTCATCGGGAAATGGGTCAAAATCGCTATTCCCACACGGGTGCATCAACCCTAAAAGCCAGGCCCACAACTGAAAATCCTGATTCTCGCCCTTTAATAACTGACTTTAACCAGGGTTAGGCCGTTGGCTGGAAAGACATATGAATCAGATACTCGCTCTTTATTATCCAAGATTGCTTGTACCCACTCTTTTTCAAAGCGCCCTTCGCCAACTGCAACTGCAGCCCCAACAAGATTTCGAACCATCGAATAACAGAAAGCATTTGCCGCAACATCCGCGGTCAAGATTCCAGAATCTAGCCTGGACCAATTAAATTTCCTTAAGGTGCGCACAGTCTTTTGATCCTCGCGGAATTTACAGAATGCAACGAAATCATGTTCGCCAAGCAGTAAAGAGCTGGCCTCATTTAATCGGTCAACATCGAGCGCTCTAAACCAAGTAGCGGTGTTATATCTTTCAAGTGGCAGAACTATTTGATTATTGTCAGCCAAGCGATATTGGTATTCGCGTTCTATCGCTGAAAAACGGGCATGAAAATCATCAGCGGCGACGCTAACTTTTAAGATGCGGATATCAGGATCCAGTATGCGATTAAGTCGAAATACCCAATTTGGAATATCGTCAGCAGCTTTTGGAACATCAACATGCATGACTTGTGCGGTCGCATGAACTCCGGCATCGGTTCGCCCGGCGACAACTGGTTCGACTTCAACGCCTGCTAGCTTTGAAATTGCGCTAGTAAGTTCACCTTCAATTGTGCGCTGATCTGGCTGTGGCGCCCAGCCGGCGTAGTTTGTGCCGTCGTAAGTTAAATCAATTCTTAAACGACAGAACCCACTGGCAAGAAAGACAGTGGGTTCTGACATAACTAATTAGGTTTACTTAACGAGTTCAATTACCGCCATTGGCGCATTGTCACCGTTACGTGGACCGATCTTGGTGATACGTGTGTATCCACCTTCGCGAGT
>DDMR01000092.1:0-214 GCA_002340925.1 Actinobacteria bacterium UBA2541 | reverse complement strand
AACAATCTTTCGTGAGAAGGTCCACTACCGAGGCGAGGACCTTTACTTGGACGTGGCATTTTTTTCTCCTGACTTATTCAGCATCGACGAGATCATCGTCAACGTTTGTTCCATAGTTAGCGTGCTTTGTTGGATCAAAGCCGACTGGGCTGTCCTTTAGTTGAAGTGACATTGATACAAGTTTTGCTTTCACTTCATCAATTGACTTCGAACC
>DDMR01000089.1:41063-55836 GCA_002340925.1 Actinobacteria bacterium UBA2541 | reverse complement strand
AGACCTTGGGTCTCTTTTTTCTCGCTACTTGATTGGAAAAGTATCTGCATCCCAACACAGATTCCAAAAATTGGACGTGCCTTTGCTACTCGATCTGCAATTATCTCTACGCCACCGACCTGAGCCAGTTGCTCCATGCATGCCGCAAAGGCACCGACTCCAGGAACAATTAGCGCCGAGGCTTCGCTACAAGTTTTTGCATCACGAGTCACTACGACATTTGCTGATGCGACTTCGAACGCTCGCTGTGCCGACCGCAAATTCCCAGAACCATAATCGAGAATTGCAATCAAAGAACGCCCTTCGTCGATGGAATCCCACTTACTCGATTGTCAATTGCACATGCATCGCGAAGTGCTCTAGCAACTGCCTTGAATTGCGCTTCGAAAACGTGGTGAGCATTGCGCCCTTCCAAAACTCGAACGTGTAGAGCAATACGTGCTTCAGCGACAATTGATTCCCAAATATGTCGGCCCAGTGTTGTGTCGAAAGTTCCGATGAGTTCAACAATTTCAGGTTGGCGGTGCACTAGATATGGTCTTCCAGATAGATCTACTGCTGCCTGAACCAAAACTTCATCAAGTGGGACCATGGCATCACCGAAGCGACGAATTCCTGATTTGTCTCCCAGCGCTTCACGTAGCGCTTGCCCAAAAGCAAGTGAGGTATCTTCAACGGTGTGGTGAGAATCGACATCAACATCGCCCTTAGTCTTTACGGTTAAATCAAAGCCTGCATGCTTTCCGAGTTGCGAGAGCATGTGGTCAAAAAATGGAACACCAGTATCAATATCTATCGCACCAGTTCCATCTAAATTGATTTTTACATCAACGCTAGTTTCCTTCGTCTGGCGAGCTACGTGTGCTGTTCTCATCCTTCTCCTCTTTACCTTTTACCTTTGTTGATCAACTAATGTCGATGAACTAATTATGACCTAAGAGCGGCAATAGCCGTTAGAAATTCATCATTCTCGCTAGGCAATCCGATAGTTACTCTTAAATAACCACTGAGTCCAACATCTCTGACAAGAATTCCAGCCGCCACTAATGACTCCCAGGCAGTTTTGGAATCCCCTTTGAATCCACTGAAGAGTAAGAAGTTGGCACTGCTCGGCGATACTTCAAAACCTAATTTTGTAAGTTGGGCCGCTACTCGATCGCGTTCAGCGATTAGCGCATCAACTTCTGCAAGCAGCGCTTTCGAATTATCTAGCGCTACCAGGGCAAGTGCCTGGGTCGTAGAGCTTAGGTGGTAGGGCAATCTGGTTACGAGCATCGCATCAACAACCGCTTCATTACAAACTGCATATCCAACTCGGGCACCTGCAAATGCAAATGCTTTACTCATGGTTCTGACGACCACAACGTTTGGATATTGAGCAATCAAATTTACAGCCGACTTTTCCTGTGAGAATTCAGCATAGGCTTCATCAACAACTAATAAACCTTTGACTTCGCTGCAAGCAATCGCTAGTTCTTCGAGGTCTGCATAAGGAGTTGATGTTCCAGTTGGGTTATTTGGGGTCGTGATAAAAGTTATTCCTGGCTCTTTCTCTGAAATCATTTTGATTGATTTTCTAATATCTATATTGAACGAGGCTTCACGGTCACCTGAAATCCAATTTGTTCCCGTGGCTTTTGCAATCAATGGATGTACGGAATACGAAGGCGTAAATCCAAGTGCTCCTCTACCGCCACATGCCAGCATCAGGGTCTGCAAAATCTCATTACTTCCATTAGCGGCCCAAATATTTCGGGAACCGAAAACAGCGCCTGCACTCTTACTTAGGTATTTGGCTAGCGCTTCGCGTAGAACAACTGCGTCACGATCTGGATAGCGATTTAGGTTTTCTAACACCTTCGGAAGTGCTTCGAGCATCTCGGCTACAACCTTTTTCGGTAAGTTATATGGATTTTCATTTGTATTCAGAGCTCGAACGCCAGAAATTTGTGGCGCTCCGTATGGTTTTAGATCTGCAAGTTCGCTGCGGATTGGAAGCCAACTTGGCCAGGCCTGGTTATTTTCCTTCGCCATTACTTCTTACCTTCAAAGCGTGCACTCATAGCCTCACCATGTGCTGGTAAATCTTCCGAGTTAGCTAGTGTGATCACATTTGCTGCAATTTCAGTGAAAGCGCTCTCGTCATATTCAACGAAACTCACGCCCTTGAGAAAAGTTTGAACTGAGAGTCCGCTTGAATGACATGCGCAACCACCAGTAGGTAGAACATGGTTTGAACCAGCAGAATAATCTCCTAAGGAAACTGGTGTGAATCGACCAATAAATACTGCACCAGCATTTCTAATTTGCTTCGAGACTTGCTTTGAATTAATTGTTTGAATCTCAAGGTGCTCGGCCGCATAAGCATTTGCTACATCAACGCCTTGGTCGATCGAATCAACAAGCACGATTGCAGATTGCTTTCCGGAGAGCGCGCTTCGAATTCGCTCTTCGTGCTTAGTCTTTGAGACTTTTATGCCTAATTCGACCTGCACCGCTTCAGCCAATTTTGGTGAATCCGTAATCAAAATTGCCGCTGCAATAACATCGTGCTCGGCCTGACTTATTAAATCTGCAGCGACTTCATTGGCATTAGCGCTCTGGTCGGCAATTATCGCGACTTCGGTAGGCCCCGCTTCTGAATCAATTCCGACTAAGCCACGCAATGCTCGTTTAGCAGCAGCCACATAAATATTTCCAGGCCCAGTTACTACATCAACGCTTTCGCAAACACCTTCGACACCGTAAGCAAACATCGCGATAGCTTGCGCTCCTCCGATTGCATAAACCTCGGTAATACCAAGCAGCGCACATGTGGCAAGAATTGTTCGGTTGGGAAGGCCACCATTTTCGATTTGTGGTGGTGAAGCAACAGCGATGCTGGCGACTTTAGCGATTTGAGCCGGAACTACATTCATGATTACTGAACTTGGATATACCGCTCGACCCCCTGGAACATAAAGCCCAACCCGATCTACCGGAATCTGTTTGTGAGTGACTTGTCCACCTGCAACAACTTGCGTAAATATCTCACTTCTTAATTGATCAGTATGAGCTTTTGTAACTCTGCGAATTGCCTCTTCTAGCGCTAGCCTGACATCAGAATCTAGCGAATCGAGTGCAGATTTAATTTCAGCTATCGGAACTCGGATCGATTTTGGACGAACACCGTCAAACTTTTCGCATAAATCTAAGAGTGTAGATTCTGAACCACTCTTTAGGCCCTGCAGAATCGGCTCGATACTTATTAGCGCGGCTTCAATATCTAGTTCGGCGCGAGGCAGTTCGGTTCGATATCCCAATTTCGATAAAGATCGGCCACGAAAATCAACAGTTCTAATGGCAGTGGGATTCACTCGCCAATTCTAATCTAAACCAGACAGTCGGGGCCGAGAATTGCCTTGAGGTCAGCGCTCAAACTTGGCGATGCGGTAACTCTCAGATCATCGCCGATTTTCATAACCAGGCTCTTGCGACCATCGTCAAGTTTCAGATGGACTTCGCGTTTTCCGGGATGAGACCTGAGAATTTCTTTTATTCGGTCTACAACTGGTGGTGTGCAGCGAACCGTATCCATAGAAATTATTAGCGGTCCAGTTGGGGCAAGTGAGATATCGGGTGTTGATAAATCCAGGGCCATAATCTTGACCTGCTCTTCGCGCTTATCTACTCGTCCCCTAATTATCACGATTCGATCTTCTACGAGATTCATGGAGTGTTGAGTGTAGGAATTCGAGAAGAACATAACATCTACTGCGCCCTCGAGATCTTCGATAGTAACAATCGCCCACGAATCTCCACGTCTTGAAACCTTACGTTGAATCTGTGTGATTAATCCACCAATTGTCACGATCTGTTCGTGGCCAATTGATTCGTCATTAACCTGGCTAATTGGCATATCTGTCGAGGAGCGAAGTAAGTGCTCTACTCCTAATAACGGATGGTCTGAAACATAAAGCCCGAGCATTTCTCGCTCGTAACTCAGTAGCAGCGCTTTCTCCCACTCTTGATTAGGAATCTCAATCTCCACATTTGTAATCGTTGAAGATTGCGGAGACATTCCACTGCCAAATAGATCAAATTGCCCGATTGACTCAGCTCGCTTTGCTTCCATGACTGAATCAATTGCCTCGAGATAAATCAGCGTCAAACCCTTTCGAGGGTGGTTTAGCGAATCAAAAGCGCCACCTTTGATTAGAGATTCGATGGTTTTCTTATTGCAAACATTTGCATCAACCTTGCTTAAGAAATCTCCAAAAGATTCGTAGCGGCCAGAAGTTTCACGATTTGCAACAATCGAAGCAACCACGTTTTCGCCAACATTTCGGATGGCTGTTAGCCCGAAGCGAATGTCATTGCCCAGTGGTGTGTAATCAGATTGAGATTCATTTACATCCGGTGGCAATACTTTAATTCCCATCCGACGGCATTCATTCAAATAGAGAGCGCTCTTATCTTTATCATCTCTGACCGAAGTAAGAAGTGCGGCCATATATTCGGTTGGATGGTTTGCCTTTAAATATCCGGTCCAATACGAGACCATTCCATATCCGGCGCTATGTGCCCGGTTGAATGCGTAGTCTGAGAATGGAATCAGCGTTTCCCATAATTTATCGATGGCCGATTTTGAGAATCCGTTATCGGTCATACCCTTCTCAAAATTCACATACTCCTTATCAAGAATGTCCTTGTTCTTCTTACCCATCGCTTTTCGCAGAAGATCCGCACGACCAAGACTAAATCCGGCAACCTTCTGTGCAATCGCCATAACCTGCTCTTGATAAACAATAAGCCCGTAGGTGTCCCCCAATATTTCTGAGAGCACATTTACTAATTCTGGGTGGATCGCAATAACTTCCTGTCTCTTATTTTTGCGATCTGCGTAATCATTGTGGGCATTTACTCCCATCGGTCCCGGACGATAGAGAGCAATAACTGCAGATATATCTTCGAAAGAATCCGGATTCATCTGTCGAAGCAGGGCTCGCATAGGCCCACCGTCGAGCTGGAATACCCCGAGTGTTTCACCGCGTCCAAGTAATTGATATGTCTTTGTGTCATCCAGAGTTAGCGTTGCAAGATCTAAATCAATTCCCTTATTTGCCTTTATATTTAATAAACAATCATCTAAGACTGAGAGATTTCGCAGTCCCAGAAAATCCATCTTCAATAGACCGATAGATTCACACGCGCCCATATCGAATTGCGTAATTATTGCGCCATCAGCTTCGCGGCGATGAATTGGAATCACATCTAACAGTGGTTCTTTACTTAGGATCACACCTGCAGCGTGAACACCCCACTGGCGCTTTAAGCCCTCAAGTCCACGAGCAGTATCAACAATTCGCTTTGAGTCTGGATCTAAATCGTATAAAGATCTGAATTCTCCGGCTTCACCATAGCGTTCATTAGTTGTATCGAAGACGCCAGCAAGTGAAATATCTTTGCCCATTACAGATGGCGGCAACGCTTTAGTTAATTTGTCACCGATTGCATATGGGTAACCAAGGACTCTGGTTGAATCCTTTAGAGCTTGCTTCGATTTAATCGTGCCATAAGTAATGATTTGCGCAACGCGATCTTCGCCATACTTCTGGGTGGCGTAGGCAATCATTTCGGAGCGTCTTCTTTCATCGAAGTCCAGATCAATATCTGGCATCGAAATACGTTCTGGATTTAGAAAACGCTCAAAGAGAAGTCCGTGCTTGATTGGGTCTAGCGCTGTGATGCCAAGCGCATAAGAAACCAGCGAACCAGCCGCTGAACCGCGACCTGGACCAACTCGAATGCCAACACTCCTGGCATGCGAACATAAGTCAGAAACAACTAAGAAGTATCCAGGGAAACCCATCTTGATCATTACATCTAATTCATAATTTAAGCGTTCTTGATATGCGACATCCACCTTGCCATCTAACCTTGCAAGCAAACCCTTGTTCGCCTCTTTGCGCAACCAAGAATCTTCGGTTTCGCCAGCTGGGACGGAATACTGTGGCAAAAGATTCTCATTTTCGCGCATCTTTATATTGCAGCGCTCGGCTATAAGAAGAGTGTTGTCACAAGCCTGCGGAATATCAGCGAAGAGTTTCCGCATTTCAGCTGCGCTCTTTAAATAGAACTCGTTATTATCAAATTTGAATCGCTTAGGATCTGCGAGTGTCGAGCCAGACTGAACGCAGAGCAGCGCCTCATGAGAAGCGGCATCCGCATGATGTGTATAGTGCAAATCATTTGTTGCAAGTAATGGCAATCCAAGTTCTTTACCAAGTTTTAGTAAATCTGATTTAACTCTGGTTTCAATATCAATTCCATGATCCATAACTTCCAGATAAAAATTCTCGGCACCGAAGATATCCCGAAATTCACTTGCGGCAGCTATAGCCTCTTTATATGCACCCATACGAAGCCGAGTCTGAATTTCACCGCCCGGACAACCTGTTGTTGCAATTAGACCACTTGCATATTTTGAAAGTAAATCTCGATCCATCCGTGGTTTGTAGTAATAACCTTCAAGGGAGGCGAGTGAAGAGAGTTTAAAAAGATTAGAAAGCCCAACGTTGTTCTCCGCAAGAATCGTCATGTGGGTATATGCGCCACCGCCCGAGACATC
Organism: Actinobacteria bacterium UBA2541; assembly: GCA_002340925.1. Taxonomy (GTDB): domain Bacteria; phylum Actinomycetota; class Actinomycetes; order Nanopelagicales; family Nanopelagicaceae; genus AAA044-D11. The sequence goes on along the minus strand of DDMR01000089.1, from coordinate 49,226 downwards.
ATCTTCGCCGCCATCGGCCCACTTAACGCGTCTCTTTTCAAATCTTGATTCTGGAGCTACATAAGCTTCAATCCCAATAATTGGTTTTACGCCTGCAGCATTGGCCTTCTTGTTAAATTCATAGGCGCCGAAAACATTTCCGTGATCTGTAATCGCAATTGCTGGCATTCCCTCTTTTGCAACTTGCGAAACCAATTCATCAACCCGAGCAGCTCCATCGAGCATCGAATACTCGGTATGAACATGTAGGTGGACGAAGCCTGGATCTGCGGACATTTAGGTGAGATTACTACTGCGCTTCAGGGAGTTGGCCCTTGGCCAATATTTCTAGGCAGCGTGTCAGGTCTGGCGGATATTCCGAGAAGAAAGCAATCTCGGAGCCCGAGGATGGGTGAATAAATTTCAACTCGCGGGCGTGAAGCCAAGGTCGAACAATTTGTAGGCGCTCTGCAATTGTGTGGTCTGCGCCGTAAGTCATGTCCCCAACCAATGGATGGCGAAGCGCCGAAAAGTGAACTCGAATCTGATGCGTGCGACCAGTCTCTAACTCAATCTCCAGCAACGATACTGCTGGAAAGAATTCAAGTGCTTTGTAATGCGTAATGCTTGGTTTTCCATCTGCAACTACTGCAAATCGATAATCCTCTCTTGGATGGCGATCGATAGGTGCATCAATTGTTCCTTCAGTTGGATCCATGTGACCTTGGACTAGTGCGTGATAAACCTTAGTAACGGTTCGGTCGCGAAATTGCTGCTTCAAATTGCTGTATGAATTTTCATTCTTTGCAATCACCATTAGACCCGTAGTTCCAACATCCAATCGGTGAACAACTCCTTGGCGTTCAGCTGCGCCACTTGTGGAGACTTGATATCCAGCTGCTATTACGCCGCCAATCACGGTTGCACCTCGCCAGCCAGGGCTTGGATGGGCTGCTACCCCTGCTGGCTTATCTATAACGATTACATCAGTGTCGTCATAGACAACTTTGAAATTTTCGATTGGAGTCGGAGTCAATACTGGTTCGCCAAGTATCGCCGGCATTTTTATCTCAAGAATATCATCGGTATTTACCCGATCGGATTTTGTAAGTGGCTTTCCCTTACGAGTTACTTCACTGTTCTCAATTAAGGTAACAACTGTTGATCGAGAGAGACCCAAAAGTCTTGAGAGCGCAGTGTCTACTCGTTCCTGATGTAAACCCTCAGGTATTGAGACAAATCGAACTTCGCGTTCACTCATTCTTTCACTCACTTAGGCACCGATTTCGGAGGAATCTGGGCCCATATAAGCCAGACAATAGTTGCAGCGCCAATCACAATTCCACTGTCCGCAATATTAAAAGTTGGCCAATATGGCAGAGAAATCCAATCCACGACTGGACCCTGAAGTCCTCCTGGGTTTCGGAATATCCGATCGGTGAGGTTTCCAAAAATTCCACCCAAGACCAAGCCAAGTCCAACCGCCCACTTACTTGAGTCAATTCGAGATGTGAAATAAAGAATTCCAGCCGCAACAATCATTGCGAAAACTGATAGAAAAAGCGTTTTGCTTGTTGCCAAACTGAAAGCTGCGCCGGTATTAAAGAACAGTTCAAATTTGACGAAGTCACCAATAATTTTAATTGGGCCATCTGATAAAAACTCAACTGCTGCAAATTTCGTCAAGTAATCTGCTAGGAAAACTAGGAAAGCTGTCACTGCCAACTTTCGCCGGACAACTACATTCAGCGTCGTTCCTCTTTTTGTTTACATGACATACAAAGCGTGGCACGTGGAAACACTTGAAGCCGAGCCTTGCCAATAGAATTTTCACACTCTTCACAACGGCCGTATGTTTTATTATCTATTCTCTCTAGGGCTCGCTCAGTTTGAATGACCATATCCCTGGCGTTATAGACAAGTGACATCTCGTGTTCGCGTTCGAAAGTTTTTGTCCCAGCATCTGCTTGATCATCGCCGGCTCCCATGCCTTCAGCGTTTATCAAATCTTCCATTCCACTTTCAACTTCTGCCAGTTCAGCACGAAGTCTTCTTAAATCCTTTGAAAGTTCGCTGCGCATCGATTTTAATTCTGTTGCGGTCCAATTTTCAATGCCATCTGAAATGATTAATGGCGCAGGTGCGCTCTTAATTGGTTTTAAGCCAACTCCTTTTTTAACTGTCTTATTTAGGCGTGGCGGTGGCAGCATTGTTAAGCGGCGCTCTTCAACCAGAACTTCTTTTATTGCAACTTCATTAGGGGTAACGGTAATAGTTGTGGAGTTTCCTTTAGTGGTGCTCTGTAGTTTTGCCGGAAATGGCTTACCCACGACTTTCTTTGCACTTTTAGCAAGTGTTGGTTTCACGATGTTTGGTGAACGCTTTGCTGGGGCTGCTTTCTTCGCAGGGCCTTTCTTTGCAACTACTTTTTTAGCTGGCGCTTTTTTAGCAGGTGCCTTCTTGGCTACCTTTTTAACAGCCTTCTTTGCTGGCGCCTTCTTGGTTGCTTTTTTGGCCACTTTTTTTACTGCTGTTTTCTTTGGCACCGTTCCACCAGTCTGTTGTAAATCAATTGAATTCACGAGATTTTGACACGCAAGGCGGACAGATTAGAACCTTAGGTGCTTAAACACCAACTTCGCCGCGCTAGAATTCCCCCTGACTCGGTAACAGGGCGCAGATGAGGCCATCACCTCGGAGCCTGCAAGAAGAGCTGAATATAGAAGTGTCGATATTCGGGGTAGAACTAGCGCTGAGTTGTATTGCAAAAAGTGGTGCGATTGTTTCGCACAAGGCGGGTGGTACCGCGGTGGATTTCGCACCGTCCCTCCAAGTTAACTAGCAGACAAGTGTTTGCTGGAATTAATTTGAGAGGCGCTCTTTAAATGTCAACGATTAAGTCACTCGCACCGCAGATTGATCTGCCTGCAGTTGAACATCAGATCCTCTCATTCTGGGAAACCCAAGAGATTTTCAAGAAAACGATTAGTGCGCGCGATGGTCAACCTAATTGGACCTTCTACGAAGGCCCGCCAACCGCAAATGGAAAACCCGGAACTCACCATATTGAAGCGCGAGTTTTTAAGGATTTATTTCCGCGCTACCAAACCATGAAAGGCAACCAAGTAATCCGCAAAGCTGGATGGGATTGTCATGGCCTGCCAGTTGAGATTGCAGTTGAGAAACAACTTGGCTTTAGCGGCAAGGGCGATATTGAAAAATATGGAATCGCGAAATTCAATGAGCAGTGCCGGATCTCAGTTCAGGAACATGTTGGCGAATTTACATCGATGACACGTCGGATGGGATTCTGGGTGGATTTTGATGAAGCCTATTGGACGATGTCTAGTGAATATGTAGAGAGCGTTTGGTGGTCGCTTCAACAGATCTGGAAGAAGGGTCTACTCGTTCAAGATTATCGAGTTGCCCCATATTGCCCTCGTTGCGGAACTGGACTTTCAGATCACGAGCTTTCCCAAGGTTATGAAACTATTAAAGACCAATCTGTTTATGTTCGCTTCCCTGCAACTTCCGGGAAATTAGCTGAACTTAAAGCAAGTCTTCTAGTTTGGACTACAACTCCTTGGACGCTAGTTTCAAATACTGCAGTTGCGGTGAATCCCAAGATTGAATATCAAGTTATTGAGATAACGACTGATGAGAAGATTGAAAGATTAGTAGTCGCGAGCAATCTGGCCACAGTCCTTGGTGATGAGCGCAAAGTTATTGCCACCTTTACTGGCGCTGAATTGGAACATACTAAATATGCGCCACCTTTGGATCTGGTTCAGATTGCTGATGCGCACTACATTGTCTTGGCTGATTACGTAACCGTTGAAGATGGAACCGGTCTGGTCCACCAATCCCCTGCATTCGGCGCTGACGACTTTGCGGTCTGTCGTAAATATGGCCTTCCAGTAATTAACCCAATTGCTGCTGATGGACATTTCCTGCCAGATCTCAAAGTAGTTGGTGGCGTATTTTTCAAGGATGCCGATAAGTTATTAATTAAAGAGCTTAAAACTAAGGGGCTGCTATTCAAGCAACAGCAATATGAGCATTCCTACCCTCATTGTTGGCGCTGCCATACGGCCCTGATGTATTACGCGCAACCATCTTGGTATATCCGAACAACTGAGATTAAAGCTGCGCTGCTTCGAGAGAATGCAAATACCGATTGGCACCCAGAAACCATTAAAACTGGCCGCTACGGCGATTGGTTGAATAACAACATTGATTGGGCAATTTCTAGAAATCGCTATTGGGGAACTCCGCTACCTATTTGGCGCTGCGAGAATAAACATGAAATTTGCATCGGCTCCCTTGCCGAACTCGGAGAATTAGCAGGAACTGATTTATCGAAATCTGATCCTCACCGTCCCTTTGTGGATGACATTACATTTGACTGCGCAGAGTGTGACTTAAAGATGATTCGCACTCCTGAAGTCATCGATTGCTGGTTTGATTCTGGTGCGATGCCCTTCGCGCAATGGGGTTACCCACACAAAGAGGGATCTATCGCGAGATTTAAAGCCTCTTACCCAGCAGATTTCATCTGTGAAGCTATCGATCAAACCAGAGGTTGGTTTTACACCTTGATGACTATCGGAACCTTGGTATTCGATAAAAGTTCATATAAAACTGTTTTATGTCTTGGCCATATCTTGGATAAAGATGGTCGCAAAATGAGTAAACACTTAGGCAATGTTCTAGAACCTATGCCGCTAATGGATCAGCACGGAGCCGACGCGGTTCGCTGGTACATGTTGGCAGCTGGGTCGCCATGGAGTGCGCGCCGAGTTGGGCACGAGGCAATTACTGATGTTGTTAGAAAAACGCTCCTGACCTACTGGAATACCGTCTCCTTCTTTACCTTGTATGCCAAAGCATCTGATTTCAAATTAACTGGACTTTCTCAAACTTCTTCAACAATGGACCGATGGATTCTCTCTGAACTCAACCACTTAATGGCAAAGGTTGATGAGGCCTACGAGAATTATGATTCCCAAACTGCCGGAACAATTATCGGTCAGTTCATTGATGACCTTTCAAATTGGTATGTCCGCAGATCCCGTCGCAAATTTTGGGATGGTGAGAGCGAGGCGCTAAATACGCTTTACCACTGCCTGAAAGAGTTGACGAAGCTCATGGCCCCGATGGTTCCCTTCATAACTGAACATGTCTGGCAGGAAATGATTCGTAATCTCGAGCCAAGTGAATTCGAATCTGTTCACCTAACTAATTTTCCGGTGAGTGATGCTTCAAAGATAGATGAAAAGCTTTCAAAGTCTGTTCGTCTATCTCGCAGACTTGTTGAATTAGGTCGTGCTGCCCGCGCTGAATCAAAGGTAAAAATTCGCCAACCTTTGGCTCGGGCTCTTGTTGCCGCAAATGGCTGGGATGAGATGGACGGCGAAATTCGCTCCCATATTTCCGATGAACTAAATGTGCAGAGTTTGGATGAAATCTCTTCCGCCGGCGCAGATTTGGTCAGCATCTCAGCCAAAGCAAATTTTCGGACTATAGGCGCAAAATTTGGTGGCGATGTTCAAGCAATTGCCAAGGCAATTTCAACACTTGACCATGGCTCGCTTGTTGCTGAAATTCGGAGATCTGGTTCCATTGAAATCAACTTCGAAGGTTCCAGCACTGCTCGTATCGATATTGAGGACCTAGTAATTACTGAGACTCCAAAAGCTGGTTGGTCAGTAGAAAGTCACAATGGCGAGAGCGTTGCGCTAGATCTTGCACTTACGCCGGCCCTGATCGAAGCAGGAATTGTTCGTGAAGTAATTCGAGCAATTCAAGAAGAGCGCAAGCAATCTGGTTTTGAAATCAGTGACCGAATTTCTGTGAACTGGAGCGCCAATCCTGAAGTCGCTGCTGCAATTCTGAAAAACCTTGCAGAAATTGGCGATGAAACTTTGGCTACCAAATTCGAAAACGTTACAGCAAAAACCGAAACTAGTAACGAACTAGGGCTGTGGTTGGAGCTAATTAAGAATTAAAGACTTGCAGCAATACTTGAAAGCACACTTGAAAGAAGTTGTGCTCCAAGGAAGATCACGATGAAAGATAAATCCAGCGAGACCGGACCCAAGCGCAGTGGTGGAACAAACCGACGAACAAAGTTCACTGCTGGATCCGTTATTGAAAAGATGAATTCAGCAACCGCTAACAAGATTCCCTTAGGACGCCAATTCGGAGCAAAGATTCTTGCATAATCTAAAATCAATCTTCCCACCAGCGCCAAAATAAAAATATTTAGGGCAGTGTCAAGTATGCTAAAAAGCAGACTCATCTAAAAATCAACTCTGATTGAAGAAACTAGCCTGTGCGGCTGCAGTTTTATCTTCGTTACTGACTTTTACATTTGGTGGAGTTAAAAGGAAAACCTTTGAAGTTACTCTCTCAATACTTCCATAATGACCAAAAACTAAACCTGATGCAAAGTCAATCATTCGTTTTCGCTCTGACTCTTCCATGTCGCTTAGATTCATGATTACTGGTTGACCAACACGATAGTGCTCGCCAATTGCACGAACATCGCTATACATACGTGGGTGCAGAGTAACTATGTGATCGACAACTACATTTGGTTGAGCAACTGGAGTTGCGGCGCGAGTTGGTGCGCTTCGAAGATATGTTGGGCTCGCAGTTTCGGCCGGTGCCGCACTTCGCAGAGGTCGACTAAAACGAGATTCACCCTGGTTTGCTACCGGAGTAGATTGATCGATTTCTTCATCATCGACTAGTCCGAGAAAGTTCGCTGCTTTTCTAAATGCATTAGCCATGGGGTAAGCCTAAGTTAAGGACTAGCGAACCCCGAGTATTTGGCTACCAATTCGAATATGTGTCGCACCTTGGGAAATTGCCGCCTCGAAATCATTGCTCATTCCAGCCGAGATTTCCCGGGCTTTTGGATGGGCTTGAACTACCTGGCCAGAAAGCTCTTTCAATCTTTGGAATGCAACTTCGGGATCTTCGCCAAGTGGAGCCACAGCCATTAAGCCACAAAGATTCAGATGTGGAAGGGCTGAGACCTCATCCAGAAATTCTGGAATCAATTTGGGTAATACTCCCCCACGATTTGGCAGATTATCTAGAGAGACTTGAACGAAAATATCTTTCTTTGAATCTGAGGAAACTAACGAATCTAACTTTCTTGCGTGCGCTAAATCATCTATCGAATGTAGAACATCAGCCCAATTTGCGATTGATTTCAATTTGTTACTCTGAATTTGTCCTTGAAAATGCCATCTGCAATCATCAGGCAATTGAGTTGATTTAAGTGAGGCCTCTTGATCGCGATTCTCCCCAAAGTCCCGAACCCCTAATTCGTAGAGAATTTTCACATCACTCGCCGGGAAGGTCTTGGTCACCACAATCAGAGTGATGTCACTTGCGCTTCTGCCCGAACCCTGCGCGGCAACAGCAATTCGCGTTCGTATGGAATCCAGGTTTTCAGTCAATTCTTCAAGGCGAGTGCTCATAGGACTATCACTCCAGCGTTTCTGCCTGTGATCCCATCTCTCCGATATGAAAAATAATTTCGGTCATGCGCGGTGCAGATTCCAACATCAATTACCTTTAGGTTATGGATCTGTAATTGTTCATTCGCTGCTCTCTTTAGATCAAGACAATGTGATTCGCTATTTGTTGCAAGGCTTGGCTCGCGAGCTATCGCATCTAAATACATCTCCAAATCCACCTCGTAGCATTTTTCGCAGATTGCTGGTCCGATAGTCGCCACTAATTCACTATCGCTTATCGAACGAATTCTTTCAATAGTCTTCGCAATAACCCCATTTAGAATTCCTTTTCGACCAGCATGAATTGCTCCAACAATATCTTTACCCTTTATAAGTATCGGAAGACAGTCGGCACTTAGGACTGCAAGCGGGAGGCTTTTTTTTCGAGTAATTAAAGCATCAGCGGTGATGGCTGAATCTAAATTCTCGCCAACTTCAACAACTTCATTGCCATGAACCTGATTCATAAATTTTGGCTCACCTTGGCTTAACAAACCCTGAAGAATTCTCCGATTGTTTTCGACGCTTTCCGAGACATCTCCAACCTGGTCCCCCAAGTTAAAGGAATCAAATTGCCCGACCGAAGTTCCGCCAAGTCGCGCAGTAAATAATATTTGCGCCATTTTGCGCTCCTAGAAAATTGTGGAATTAC
>DDMR01000089.1:40590-40950 GCA_002340925.1 Actinobacteria bacterium UBA2541 | reverse complement strand
TCCTAGAAAATTGTGGAATTACTTCATGAAATCTGGGATGTCGATATCATCTTCTGATACCAAATCCTCAAAGGTAATCCGCTTTCGCGGACTGTTTCCAGTAGAGATTGCAACAGTTGGAACATCAAGCGCTACCGCCAATGGATCATTTGAAGCTATTGGGTCAGCATTGCCAGAGAGTGAAGCTGCATCAATTACTGGAACTGAAACTCGCTTTGGCAATCCACCGTCAAATCCAGCAGCAATGACGGTGACTCGAACCTCATCACCTAAAGCATCGTCGATTACGGTTCCGAAAATAATATTGGCATCCGGATGCGCAGATTGCGCAACTAATTCTGCCGCTTCGCTCAATTCAAA
>DDMR01000089.1:15346-40505 GCA_002340925.1 Actinobacteria bacterium UBA2541 | reverse complement strand
GCCGCTTCGCTCAATTCAAATAGCCCGATATCAGAACCGCCAGCAATAGAGAGTAGAACACCGTGTGCGCCATCTATTGAAGTTTCAAGTAGCGGACTTGAAATTGCGAGTTCGGCCGCGCGAGTAGCACGCGCTTCACCTCTTGCGGAACCGATGCCCATTAGCGCAGAACCAGCACCAGACATAACGCTTTTAACATCCGCAAAGTCCAGATTGATAAGTCCTGGCGTAGTGATCAAATCAGTTATTCCTTGAACGCCAGATAACAGAACTTGATCAGCACTTCTAAAAGCTTCTAGCTGACTAATCGAACGATCTGAAATCGCAAGCAAGCGATCATTAGGAATCACAATTAAAGTATCAACTTCTTCGCGCAATAACGCGATCCCTTCATCGGCTTGCGCTGTGCGGCGCTTACCTTCAAAGGTAAATGGTTTAGTAACTACACCAACTGTTAGCGCACCTAAATCTTTCGCAATTTTTGCAACTATTGGTGCACCGCCAGTTCCGGTGCCACCCCCTTCACCTGCAGTTACGAAAACCATATCCGCACCGCGTAACATTTCTTCAATCTCTTCTGTGTGATCAACTGCGGCTTGTCTTCCAATTTCAGGAGCAGCACCAGCTCCAAGACCGCGAGTCAACTTTCTTCCAATATCTAATTTCACATGAGCATCACTCATTATTAATTGTTGTGAATCAGTATTGATTGCAATGAACTCAACACCTTTTAATCCGGCTTCAATCATTCTATTGATTGCATTAACACCGCCGCCACCAACACCGACAACTTTGATGACCGCTAAATAGTTCTGTGGTGTAGCCACAATCCGCCTCTTTCTAAACCCTAAATCTCTACTTGAGATTTATGTGATGCTTGCTAAGTGGTAAAACTATGCGTGTTGGCACTCGCAAGCAACGACCGACACGAATTAAAAAAGTTTAAATCTAAGAGGAGATTCTTAAGTAATTATTTAACTACCGGCGCATTAGCAACAGATAAATCAACGTAGCTAATTTTCTTATTCTCCGGGAGGTCCAATAAACCCTTTAATACATTGCTTTTAACGATGATCTCTTCTGACGAATTCGAACTACCCCAGTTGATTCGCAGGGCCGGCTTTCTTAGTTCGGTGGCCATTATGACCTCGCCCTTTTTCGTAATCTCTAAATTCTCCAAACCAGGGATTAAGTCGGCCGGCAGATTAGCTACAAAACCAGCGACAATCCTTCGTTGTGCAATGAGGTTCTGGCCATTGGTGATTAGTGAAATTGTTGCTAAATTCGTGAAGCTCTGTGGGCTCGAAAAGTCAGTTCCATCGCTTGCTAAATAACGAGGATTATCCGAGGTAACGCCTGGAATTTTAAAGATTGCTATCGGAATTTTCGGCGTAACCAAAACTTCGACTTCTCTGGTCCACCAATTTCTTGAGACCTTGGCAGCTGCAATCCACTCTAAATCGGAAATTAGATTCTCTTCATGCTTGGGATTTACTCTTGCCAAAGGCTTACCAAGAACTAAATTTGATTCTCCAGCCAAGAGTTGGCCCGAGATCAAACCTTCTTGGTTGGTTCCTTTAATTTCTACTGTCTGGATGGTTATCAAAGATGACCAACCCAGAACATAAATCAAAGCACCAAAGATTGTGACCACAAAAAATGTGAGGCCGATTCGATTGAGCTTACGGTGCAATTTTTTTCTCTGGTTTTTCTTCTAAAGTCTGCAAAATAAGTGGAACTAATAAGTTAACATCACCGGCGCCTAATGTGATGATCAGATCTCCGGTCTTTGCTTCGTTGACTGCAGATGAGACCACATCAATCATTGATGGCTCGAAAGTGACTTTATCTGAGGCCATGGAATTCGCAATCAGAATTGATGAGACCCCAGGAATTGGTGGCTCGCTAGCGGCATAAATCTCTAGCAAGTAAACCCGATCGGCAATTGCTAGGACCTCAGCGAATTCTTCGACGAACATGGCAGTTCGGGAATAACGGTGTGGCTGAAAAATTGCTATCACCCGACCTGATTGCGCAAAGCGCTTTGCGGTTTCTAGGGTCACTCGCACTTCAGTTGGATGATGGCCATAATCGTCAATTACGGTGACACCGTTGACGCTGCCTCGATTTTCAAATCTGCGTTTGGCCCCACTGAATTTGTTTAAGCCAGACAGCAATTCTGCTACTGGTGCTCCTAATTTGATACCTACGGCCAGAGCAGCTGTTGCATTTTCGATGTTGTGATTACCTGGAATAGTTAGAGACAGTTCACCTAAAACTTTGCCTAATTTGGTAACTCTTGCATGACTTTGTGTTGGTTGCAGTGAGATATGTGAAATCGAGAAATCTGCGCTATCTCCATAAGTGATTATTTCAATGTCATTTCTCTTGATCTGGGCCAGTAAGTTTACGACTCCTGGACTATCGATTCCGGCGACTAGAAACCCACCTGGTTGGATTGACCCAACGAAATCAATAAATATTTTATTTACAGCTTCAATGTCTGGAAAATTATCAACATGATCTAGCTCTATGTTTGTGATGATTGCGCCAAATGGCTTATACGCCAGAAAGGAGCCATCTGATTCATCCGCCTCAGCAATGAAGATGTCGCCAGATCCTAAATGCGCATTTGTCCCACCACGATTAATCATTCCGCCAATTGCAAAAGAAGGATCTAAGCCAGCCTGCTGCAAAGCGACAGTCAGCATCGAAGTTGTGGTGGTCTTGCCGTGGGTTCCTGCAACGGCTACTGATTTCGACTCAGACATAAGAAGCGCTAAAGCTTGGGCGCGGGTCAAAATAGTTAAGCCCTTGGTTTTTGCAGCAATGATTTCGGGGTTTGCTTGGTCGATTGCACTTGAAACAACCAAAATTTCTGCGCCTCCGATATTGCTAGCTTCATGACCGATAAATACTTGCGCGCCTAATGTTTTTAGCGCCGAGAGCACCGTCGAATCTTTAGCATCAGAACCTGAAACATTGGCGCCTTGGGCCAGCGTTATCCTTGCAATCCCGCTCATCCCCGCACCACCAAGACCGATGAAGTGAATTCGTTTAGCAAGAAATTCTGTGAGATTCATTCTCTACTTTCCTGACACTTTCTGAAGAACTCTACTTCCAATTAATTCTGCCGCTCGTGACTTAGCACCTGCAACTCTTTTAATATTCCAGTTATCGGCGGCAAGGGCTAGCGATTCAATATTTGAGAGGAGCCATTCGGAAGTAAATTCTGAGTTTAAACAAATCCTGGCTGCACCCTTATCAACTAAATCTTGAGCATTCGCAACTTGCTCGCCATTGCCGATTAGTAGCGGAACTATCAGGGCGTAAGAGTTTGCGGCATCAAGTTCTGCGCAAGTTACAGCGCCTCCCCTAGAGATAACTAAATCACTGGCGATATACATATCTGCCATATTCGTAATGTATGAAAGCGGCGCATATCCTGGTACGGACTCTGGCAATTTATTGTTCTGTCCAACGGCATGAATAATATTGAAGCCAGCGCTTAAAAGTTCAGGAAGCGCTTTTGCAACAACCGCATTTATTGATTGTGCTCCGAGAGATCCACCGAAGATAAAGATTGTTCGGTTGCTCCGATCAAGATCAAGTTTGCGATAAGTGGCATCCCACCTAGCCGAACGTTCAGATTTACTTAAACTTGAAATCGCATAGATTTCTTCACGTATTGGCATTCCTGCCAAAATAGCCGAGGCCCACTTTCCGCCAAACTTGGAAGTGCTGGCAAAAGCTGTAAAGGTAAGTTCTGCGAAGTTGATCCCCAACTTATTTGCCCACCCAGGGATTGCATTCGCCTCATGAATAACTATCGGGACCCGGTTCAATTTCGCAGCTATGTAACAAGGAGCGCTGACATACCCACCGAATCCGATAAGCAGATCTGCACTTCTTACAATTCTCAACGATTGAAGAATTGAGATTATAAATTTATAGGGCCAGAGAAGCGAAGAAAGGTTAAATCTTCTGGGGAGTGGAGCTTTTGTAACTAGATGGAGCTTTAGTCCGGCTGCAGGAACGAGATCCATTTCAATTCCACTTTTGGTTCCAACAAATTCGCAGGATATATCTTCACTATTTTTTAGCAACCAATCTGCCACTGCTAACGCTGGCTCAACGTGACCAGCAGTTCCACCACCAACTAGAAGAATTCGCTGCATTACTTCACCGACTTGCGGACAAGCCGAGCCGCTTTAAAGTCAGGTTCTCTGCGAGCGACATTTAAAACAAATGCAATTGCTAAGCAATTAGCCACTAATGAGGAGCCACCGTATGAGATAAATGGAAGCGTAACTCCAATTACCGGAATAATCCCAACAACAGTCATCAAATTAACCAGTACTTGCAGAATAATCCAGCAACCAATACCTGTAACAACATACTTTTGAAAGAGATCTTTAGTCGTTATTGCAACTCTGAAGATTGCATAAATTAAGGTCGCGAAGAGGAAAACCACAGTAAGAGTTCCGAGAAGTCCTAGCTCTTCGCCGATTACTGAAAAGATAAAATCGGTGTGCGCTTCAGCAAGATTCGCCCACTTCTGCTTACTGGCTCCAATTCCGGCACCGAATAACCCACCGCTGGCCAAACTCATCAGACTATGTGCTGGCTGCCAACCAGCCATTTTGTATACCTCGGGTGCGAAAGGATCAATGACAGCGGTAAATCTACGTAGCCGCGCCGGATTGGTAACGGCTAGAGCCAGGCCGACGAGTGCAAATACTCCTGAAATTGAGAAGAGAACTTTTACATTCACTCCTGAAATAAATAGCATTCCGAAGACTATTCCAGCAACGATTATTGCAGTTCCCAGATCTCGGCCAAGAAGAATCAGAAATAAGAAGCCCAAAGTTCCGATCGATACCATTCCAATAGCGTTCGATTGAAGGCCCTTGGCCTTGCGCTCGAGATGTTTTCTAAGCTGAAGTGCACAATAAAGAATTAGAGCTAGCTTTGCAAACTCACTTGGTTGCAGAGTAAAGGGACCCAACGGAATCCAGTTTCGGTTTCCGTTGATTGTCTCTCCAAAAATAATAGGTAGAACTAGTGCAACTGCACCTATTGGCAATGCCAAGCGAGCCAGGCTCTCCCAATGGGATAGCTTCATTCGCATCGCAATAAATGAGAGGCAGATACCAACAGCCAGAAATAGAAGCTGCTTTAGAAAAATTGCAAAGGTGTTACCACTTTCAGAGAGCGAAGTTACTGAGGATGCAGATAAGACCATTACGAGTCCTAGGCCTGTCAAGGCACCAGTGCAACCCAGGATTAGCAGATAAGTTGCTGTTGGCTTTGAAAGAAAGTTTGCATATGCCTGGCCACGAACTTGCATCCGCTTTTTCATTTCGCCACCAAGTTAGCTACGGACTGTGAGAATAGATCTCCACGGTGCGAGTATGAAGTGAATTGATCCATGGAAGCGCACGCTGGTGCTAGCAGAACGGTATCCCCTAGCTCTGCAATTTCTCTTGCGCATGTAACTACCTGATCCATTAACTCTTCTGGGCTATCGCTCTTTGACATCCGAAAGATTTTTACATCAGGCGCGTAGCTTTCAAGAGCCTTGGCAATCTGCTCGCCATCTTTGCCAATAATTATTGCCGCTTTAATTCTTGATGCAGTTCTACGCACTAAATCATCCATCTTTGCGCCTTTGGCCAAGCCGCCAGCAATCCAAATATTTGAAAGATGTGAGAGCAACGCGGCTGTTGCAGCATGAGGGTTTGTTGCTTTTGAGTCATTGACCCAAGTAATCCCATCCTTTGACAAAACGGTTTGCAAGCGATGTTTATCTAGCACGAAATTAGCGATGCCAGTCTTAACTTTTGGGTGGGCGACTCCGATTGCCAGCGCTAATCCGGCAGCTGCCATCGCATTCGAAACATTATGCGGAACCGCTGGTTTTACGTCAGCTAGCTCTGCGATTACTTCTGCGGTATCGGTTGAAGAGACAAATGCGCGATCAATCAGAAGATCTTCCACAAGTCCAATTTCACCTGCTTGTGGTGAATCGAATCCGAAGAAAACTTTACGGCCAGTCCAGCTAGCACCCCTCAAGATTATTTCTGGGTCATTAAGGTTTAACAGGGCAGTCTTGCTCTGAGTCAAAAGCTTCATTTTTGCATTTGCATATTCATCAAAACTTCCATGCCAGTCGATGTGGTCCTGCGCAATATTTAGAATTGCTACTACTTGATATTGAGGCAATGAACTCCAACTAATTTGAAAAGAGGAGAGCTCAATAGCCAGAACATCGAATTTGTTTCCACCAGTTAGAGCATCGACAACCGTAGTTCCAACATTGCCGCAAGCAATCCCGGATACCCCGGCCGCAACAAAGATGGATTCCAACATTTGAATTGTTGTTGTTTTACCATTAGTTCCAGTTACTGCCACCCAAATCTGATCAGGGTTCATTTCGGTCTTTAGGTTCCATGCAAAATCAATCTCACTTAAAACTTCTACGCCAGCTGATTGCAAATTTGCTACGACTAGATGATCCTGCCGCCAACCCGGAGAAACAATTGCCAAATCATAAATCGAATAATCACTTAATTCAGCGACCGCATTTAATCCTGGTTGAGTTGTAGCTTTTTCATCAAATATTGTGAAGTTTGCACCCAAGCTAGAAAGGTAATTTGCCAACGACTTTCCCGTAGTTCCACCACCTACGATGAGAATATTTTTGGATTTTATCTCGGCTATATAGGACATTATTGCGAGACAACCCATTGCCCATAAAAGAGACCTAAGCCAGCTGCAACGCTCATTCCCGCCAAAATCCAGAATCTAATAACAATAGTTACTTCGCCCCAACCCATTAATTCAAAATGATGTTGAAGCGGAGCCATTTTAAAGACCCGCTTACCACCAGAAAGTTTGAAATAACCAGTTTGAATAATGACCGAGAGCGTAATTAGAACAAACAAGCCACCAAGTGCGGCGAGCAGAGCCTCAACACGTAGAACGATTGCGATTCCTGAGATGGCGCCACCAAGAGCCAATGAACCTGCATCCCCCATAAATATTTTTGCGGGCGCAGCATTCCACCAGAGAAATCCTGCGCAGGATCCAGCAAGCGCGGCTGAAAGCACTGCAATATCTAGTGGATCTCGGACGTTATAACACTGCGGCGTATTTGAAATTGCGCAGCTCTGCCCGAATTCCCAAACTCCAATAACTATAAAGGATAAGAAAGTCATAATTGCAGCACCAGATGCGAGTCCATCCAAGCCGTCAGTTAGATTCACACCATTAGAACTTCCTAAAACTAAGAAAATTACCCAGAGAATTACAAATACGACACCAAGCTTTATTGAAGTATCGCGAACGCCGGAAAAATAAAGTGATATTGGAGCCAAGCCAGTTTCATCCTCAAATTGCAATCCAGCATAAGCAAATCCTGCAGCAAAAATTGCTTGTCCTAGAAGTTTCTGCCCTGCAGTTAATCCTAGAGATTGCTTTCTATAAATTTTTAGTAAGTCATCCAGTAAACCAATTAGACCTAGACCAACAATTAGCGCGATAACTAAAATTGCTGATGCTGTAACTCCCGTACCAGTAAATAAATGACTTGCAAAATAAGCCATAATCGTAGATAAAATCAGGACGATTCCGCCCATAGTTGGCGTACCGCGTTTTACATGATGAGTTTTTGGACCATCATCTCTAATCATTTGTCCAATCCCACGTTTTGCAAGTATCCGAATAAGAGTGGGAGTAAAGATAAAACTTAACAAGATTGAGAAGGTGCCAGCGAAGACAATACCTTTCACTTATCTCCCTCCTGTAATCTCTCTTTAATCAAATCAGCAAGCAAGTTGAATTCTTCTGATCGTGAAGCCTTCATCAAGACGACATCTCCTGGCGCAAAGTGTTCGACGATAGCGAGTGCTTCGGATTTGGTATCGAAGTAGTGCACTTCACTCGATCCCCCATCTTCCATTGAATCTAAATCCTTGAGATAGTCCTTGATTCCAACGACAACTAGATTATCGATTCCAATTTCCGAGACGAGTCTGCCAATTGCGGCATGTTGAGCAGCGGATGACTCGCCGAGTTCTTGCATCTTGCCCAGAATTGCCCAACTAACACCCCCACTCTCCTGTGAAACCAGCGCCAAAGTTCGAAGTGCCGCAGCCATACTCTCTGGATTCGCATTGTAAGAATCATTTATTAAGGTGATCTCGCCAACTTCAGAAATCTCCATACGCCATTTACTTGAGACTTCAGCAGTTGAAAGTGCTGCCGAAATAGTTTCAATCGGGATCTTTAGCGCAGTTGCAACTGCAGCTGCAGCTAATGCATTTGAAACTTGATGCATGCCTAAAAGTTGTAGTCCTACAGCTGCTCTTCCATCAGGTGTCACTAAATCAAAATGTGCTCTTCCCTCGCGCACTTCTAAATCAGCAGCTCTAACCTCGCATGTTGATTTCTCACCAAAAAGAATTCGCTTAACGCCAGATGGAACGATCATCTTTGGGGTGAATTCGTCATATGTTCCTAGAATTGCAGTTGCGCCTGCTGCAAGTGAAGTAATCAATTCAGATTTAGCCGTAGCGATTAATTCACGGCTACCGAATTCACCAAGATGCGCAGTTCCAACTGTGAGTACAACCCCCACATGAGGTTTAGCGATGTCGGCTAGGTGCGAGATATCACCGACATGGCGGGCCCCCATCTCGACAATGCAATACTTTGTGGCCTTCGTGCAACGCAGAATCAGTAGCGGCACTCCGAGTTCGTTATTTAAAGATTCTTCAGGTGCAACTGTTTCGCCAGAAACTGCCAAGATATGCTTCAGTAAATCTTTAGTGGTTGTCTTTCCTTGCGAACCCGTGATCCCGATAACCTTCAAATTCTCTAGCTTGTCTCGCACATAGATTGCCAAATCACTTAAAGCTTTTCGAACATCTTGCACTTTAATTGCTGGTGCCGAACAATTCTTGGTTACCAGTGCAAACTGCGCACCCTTAGCCATGGCATCCTCGATAAAGTCGTGGCCATCTACATTAGAGCCGACAAACGCAGCAAAGAATGTGTCGCTCGTAGCTTGACTTGAATTTATTACCGGAACTGCCGAAGTGGTCTGTGTTCCATCAGAATTTATGACTTTGCCATCAACAATCTCTGCGATTTGATTTAAGGTAAGTTCAATCATGCCAGCTCCTCAATTGCCCGGGCTAGCTCGATGCGATCGTCAAATGCAAATTTTCTTCCAGAAATTTCCTGGCCAGATTCATGACCCTTACCAAGAACCACAACGCAATCCCCTGGCATTGCACTGGCAACAGCAAAAGCTATCGCTTCGCGTCGATCAACAAGTGTCACGCTATTCTCTCTGAGTTTTAAGCCTGCAGTCATTTCGGCCAAAATACGCTCCGGCGCTTCACTTCTTGGATTATCGCTGGTGAATACTGCTAAGTCAGAACCTTCCAGTAACTCTCTTCCCATAATCGGACGCTTTGCTTTATCTCTGTCGCCACCACATCCGAGAACTGCAATGATTCTGCCACTTACAGATTTCCGCAGAGTCGCCAGAATTCTCGTGACTGCATCAGGTGTATGCGCATAATCGATCAACGCTAAGAATTTCTGCCCAATTTCAACTCTCTCTAATCGACCAGCAGCGCCCGTTATATGCGAAAGGCTATTTCCGATAACTAGCGGGTCAATTTCCAATTGAGTTGCGATTGCAACTGCCATTAAGAGATTATCAAGATTGTGATCACCAATTAAATTGAAATCGCCTTCAATTAAGATTCCGCCGATTCCGCGGATGGCTACTGAATATCCACGAGACGTCGATTCAATACGCTCGAAATGCCACTGGGCTCCGCGATTTTCTCTAGAAAGTGAGGTCATAGAAATATTCGATGCTTCATACAATTTTTTGCCATAAGCATCATCAATGTTTACAAAACCAAGATCGCTATATTCCGAGGCAAATAACTTTGATTTAGCTGCAAAGTAGCTGGGCATGTCGCCATGAAAATCTAAATGATCCTGGGTGAGATTTGTAAATCCAACTACATTGAATTTTGTTCCAGCAATTCTAAGTGCCTCTAGAGCATGGCTACTTACCTCCATCGAAACATAAGCGATGTGACGCTCGCGCATTGTTGCTAGAAGACTTTGCAGCTCTGACGCTTCTGGCGTCGTGTAATTAGCCATAATCTTTTCTGGACCAATTTCAATTCCAATTGTTCCAATTAACCCTGTTGATTTACCAGCTGATTTGAGAATCTGATTAAGAATTGTGGTTGTAGTAGTTTTCCCATTTGTTCCGGTGATTCCAATTAACTGCATAGAGCTGGAAGGCGATCCATAAAACCATGAACAAATATCGCCCAGAATCCGACGTGGATTAGAGATAACAATGGCTGGCAGCTTTTCTCCGACAAGTGTTGCACCGGCCTCATCCGTAATTACAGCAACTGCGCCGCTAGCCTTCACCTTATCTATGTATTGGGCACCATGCGAGTTTGAACCAGGAAGTGCGACAAATAAATCACCGCTTGCAACGCTTCTTGAATCTGAGGTGATACCAGTAAAGTCCAACTTCAAATCTGATTGAATTCCAATGAAGTTTGCTAGTTCTGAAACAGATTTCACATAATCAGAAACTGGCCGGATCATTTTACAATCGCGCTTTTCTTGAGTGCAGCTTCGGTTAGAGGATATGCCTTAAATTTAGTAGTAGATGGCGCAATATGTTTTGACTGCAAGACAAACTTCATGACCTCTGCGAAAACTGGACCGCCGAGTGCTCCTCCCCAGTGCATTCCTTGGGGATCTTGAATTGCAACGCTTACAACGTAAGCTGGCTTATCGGCTGGCGCAAACCCGATAAACGAAGCGGTGTATCCGCTATAGCAAGAGCAGCTTGGATCGAAACGATTGGCAGTTCCAGTTTTTCCTGCAACCCGGTAGCCCGGTATCGCGGCAGTTGGAGCAGTTCCATTTACAGACACTACGCTTTCCAGCATCTTGCGAATTTCTCTGGCAGTTTCTGCGCTTATAACTCGTTTAGTTTGCTGATGCTTTGCTGGAACATAATTTCCACTTGCATCGGTTGTTCCCGCAACAACAGTAGGAGTAACTCGAACTCCATCATTTGCGATTGTTGCAAAAACGCTAGCTGCTTGCAGTGAAGTTACTGAATAGCCATGTCCAAATGAGAAGGTCGGTAGCGAAGTTCCAGACCAATCATCGACAGGACGCAATAAGCCTGCAGACTCACCAGGCAGATGCGAGCCTGTGCTCTTCCCGAAGCCAAAGTTGGTGAGATATTGATACAACTTATTACTTCCAAGTTGTTGGCCAATTTTAATTGAGGCGGTGTTGCTTGAAACTGCTAGCGATCCAGTTGCAGTAAGGCGTAGCACTGGATGGCGCTCGTGGTCTGAAAACTTAGTTCCTGCCACCGTCATTGAATAAGGGACCGTATAAACAGTGTTTGGGTTGAGCAGTTTCTCTTCTAAAGCTGCAGCATAGGTTATAACTTTTCCAGTTGACCCCGGCTCGTAAACATCTTGCACGGCTGGATTTCTAATTACATTCAAATTACCAGTTATTGGTTTTGACGGATCAAATGTAGGCGCGCTGGCTTGCGCAATTATTGCGCCAGTTTTTGGGTCCATAACAATTACAGTTCCTGATATTGCCCTTGAACTCTTTACCGCTTTGCTTATTGCATCTTGTGCAACCCACTGAATATCCCGATCAACTGTGAGCCGAACCGATGTTCCAGTTTTTGCCTCAGTTCGAATTCTTGCCGATCCCGGAATAATTGTTCCAGCGCCATTCTCATAGACATACTCGCCATTTTGCCCAGAGAGCTGGCGATTTAAACTACTTTCTATTCCGGCTGCGCCCACACCCTCATGATTAATGAAACCGATAAGAGAAGATGCCAGAGTTCCAGTTGGATATTCTCTTACATATCCTCGTTCTGAGAAGAAGCCCACAATTCGCTTGGAGAGCCCGTTTTTTTCTTTCAAAACTTCCATGTTGTAATTCGAAATAACATTTTGCAACTCACTCCACATTGCAGGCCTGCCATTTTTTACAATGATTTTATAGCGCAGCGTCCCGGTGAATAAGTCAATAAGTTCATCCTCTTCCATTTTCAGAACTGGACTTGTTATCCGTGCAGTGAGTTTTGGATCAGTTATCTGGGCTTGATCCACAATAATCGTGATTGCGGCGACGCTACGTGCAAGTTCAACGCCGTTAACATCACTTATAACGCCGCGCGGTGCCAGCAAAGTCGATGTTCGCAGAAGTTCATTGGCAGCGCGTTCACTAATTGCACCGGCTCTCACAACTTGAACTGAGAACAACTGCGCAACAATGACTCCAAATAGCACAAATGTCACACCTAATAAGGTTCGAATCCTTTTATGAACAATTGCGCTATGACTCACTGAGTCACCGCTTTTTCTGAATAGGTAAGATAGCCAATTTTATTTGCGGGCTTCATTCCTAGTTTAATTGCAGCTTTCGAGAGATTTACTGGAGAATTCTTCTCATTCACTAAATTTAGAATTGCGTCCTTCTTGTCCAGCGCTGTATTTCTCTGACTCTTTAGTTCCTGAAGAGTGAAGGCATCTTGGGTCATCAAAATGTTTATTCCGGCGATTACCAGGAGATTTAGTGTTACAGCGCTTGCCATAAGTAGTAGAAATTTGCGAGTATCAATCTTCTGCGAAGACAATGACGCCTCGACTTCATTAGCATTTTTATTAGCTTTTTCAAATGCCCGAACTGGCCTTAGGCGTGGTCTAATTAAAGGCGGAAGGGCGAGAATCGCCATTAGGCAGCCACCCTCTCCAGAGCGCGAAGTCGCATTGATTGCGCTCTCGCATTAATTTCGATTTCAGATGCACTCGCCCCTTCACTGCCACTAATTATTAATTTGTAACTTGCAGCTGAATTAGGCAGATCAAAAGGCAGGCCAAGTGGCGAATTCGAGCCAGTCACTTCAGCAAACGCACGCTTTACAATCTTGTCTTCCAGTGATTGGTATGACATAACAACTAGGCGACCACCAATATTGATGGCACTGATTGCCTTCGGAATCGCCCGCTCTAAAACTGCTAGCTCCTGATTGACTTCAATTCGTAGCGCCTGAAAAGTTCTCTTAGCAGGATTGCCCCCGGTGCGACGTGCTGGCGCTGGAATACTGTTTTTGACTAGTTCTGCTAAATCTTTTGTGGTCTTTAAAGTTTGGCTTTCGCGGGCCTTAATAATGTTATCTGCAATCTTGGTGGCAAATTTCTCTTCGCCATAATTTCGAATTACGCGGACCAATTCACCATATGAATAAGTGTTTAGAATATCTAGCGCACTTGGCCCAGAACTCTGGTCCATCCGCATATCTAGCGGTGCATCTTGGGAATAGGCAAAACCTCTATCAGCCTGATCTAGTTGCATCGAAGATACTCCTAAATCAAAGAGGATTCCATCAACCTCTGTTATGCCCAACTTGGTTAGAACGCTATCTAGCTCGTCATAAACTGCGTGGATAATTTCAACTCGATCAATATGTTCGCTCAAATTATTTGTGGCAATTGATATTGCACTTAAGTCGCGATCTAGCGCAATAACTTTTAGATTAGGAAACTTAATTAGCAAGGCTTTGGTATGTCCACCTAAACCCAATGTTGCATCAACAATAATTGGATTGTTCTTAGCCTCGATTGCAGGAGAGAGAAGTGCAATACAGCGATCTAGCGCGACTGGAATATGTAAAGCACCTTGCATCTTCTCCCCCTTTCTAGTTCTTACTTTTTTTAATTCAACTTCTAAACTTTTCTAAACTCTGGTCATCGCCGGCCGACGGATCTGGGGGTAACGGCGCCGGGGAAGGGGCGTCGTTATAGAGGTCGGCGATGGCCACAATTTAGAAAAGGCCTGGAAGCACCTCCGATGAAACATCAGAGAATGTTTTTTCACGATCCGCTAAATAACTTTCCCAAGCTGTGTTATCCCAAATTTCTAAACGAGTATTTGCACCGATTACTACGCAGTCTTTCTCTAGACCTGCATATGTGCGAAGTCCGCTTGGAATTGTTACGCGACCTTGCTTATCTGGAACTTCATCGTGTGCGCCAGCAAACATCACGCGCATGTAATCGCGTGCTGCTTTTTCGGTGACGGGTGCTTGGCGCAGACGATCAGTAATAGAAGAAAATTCACCACTAGGAAATACGTAAAGACAGCGCTCTTGGCCTTTTGTTATTACAAGTCCATTTGCTAATTCATCTCGGAATCTGGCGGGCAAGATAATGCGGCCCTTTTCGTCGAGTTTAGGTTCGTGGGTACCGAGAAACACTTCGCCCCACCTCCCCTAACTTTTACGCTCAAATCCCCCCGGATTTGATAACAATCACCACTTTACTCCATTTCTACCCACTTTGCACCATTTTCAGCCAATTTCTTCCCATTTGTTACTAGTTTCCTCCCAGTACCATCCCGATTTTGGGCATAAAAAAACCACCCATCGGGTGGCAGGAATCCGCTCTATTCAGATATTAATTACCCTCAATTATCGAAGTTACGTCGCTCCCAGCGATCCTCTAAGCGTGAGCTCCACTTTGGGCGAGCGCTCTTTGGGTTTTTGAAGCTCGATTTTCCGAATGAGAGGTTTGAGAGGAAGAGGACCAAGCCGGTTAGTGAGACCAGGAAGCCTGCAATTCCAAGAGGAATTATCTGGGCGATAAGACCAGAAAGTAATACGACCATACCAACCAGGATTGAACCTAGTCCGAGAAGGGCTCGAGATCCCTTTGGTGTTCGCTCCCGACCATTTAGCGTCGAAACTAAACGAGGGTCTTCAGCGACCAGGGCAGCCTCCATCTCGGCAAGCATGCGCTTTTCGTGATCGGATAGTGCCATGTCCACAACAATACGCCAGGTAGTCAAAGTAGGAAAGTCGAACCCCAATGTTTTCTGCAGTTATAGGCAGTTTTTAAGTATCTTCTTCAGATTCATCGAATAATCGCGCTGGTCGGACGCTTCCTGGGCCAAATCTGGCGCTCGCCCTGTCAATTGCCGCAGTCGCCTGGCGCCAACCCTTCTCACGCTCACCCAATATCAACTGCTCAGAGGCATCTACGCCATCTTCAAGACCGTCAAGGCTTACTCCAACCAATCTAATCCGGGCACGATCTAATTTGAGAGCGAGAAATAAATTTCGAACTACTTCGAAGACTTCATGTGTTGCACTTATCGGAAGCGGAACGGTCTTCGAGCGAGAAATAGTTTTGAAATCTGCAAAGCGAACCTTTATCGAAATTGTTCGCGCACTGAAATCTTTCTCACGCATTCGATATGTTGCTTTCTCGGTTAATCGCAATAGTTCGCGCAGAACAATCTCTTGATCCTCGGTATCTGTATCAAAAGTTTCAGCAGCGCTTATGGATTTATCAACCTCTTCTGGTTCGACATCCCGATAATCCCGCCCCCAGGCAAGTTCATATAGTGAGGCACCTGCTGCTTCGCCAAGTGCACGAATTAAAGTTTGCCGCGGGGTATTGGCAATATCGGCAACTGTTCGAAGGCCGAGTTTTTGCAGCTCTTCATTGGTCTTAGGTCCTACTCCCCAAATTGCATTCACTGGCAGGGGATGTAGAAATTCAAGCACTCGATCTGAAGTAATTTCTAACATGCCATTTGGTTTACATCTACCTGATGCAAGTTTTGCAATAAATTTCGTGGTTGCGATCCCGACCGAGCAGGTAATTCCCTCACTTGCTTCGACATTCGCCCTGATTTGTTTTGCAATTTCGCGGCCATCGCCAAGTAAGCGTTTTGCGCCAGTTACATCAAGAAAGGCTTCATCTAGTGAAAGTGGCTCGACGAGTGGAGTAACTGATCTAAAGATTTCCATGATGTGTGATGAAACTTCGGAATAACGAGACATATTCGGTGGCACAAAGATTGCATGAGGGGCTAATCTTTTTGCTCGACCAACTGGCATTGCAGCATGAATTCCAAATTTGCGGGCTTCATAATTTGCGGCAGATACAACACCGCGGACGCCAGTTCCGACAACTACAGCTTTGCCTTTAAGCGCAGGATTGTCGCGCTCTTCTACTGAAGCAAAGAAGGCATCCATATCAACGTGGAGAATTGTTGACTCACTCATGTTCCACTGGCTCCATAAACTGCGAGATTACGCCACTTTTCATGAGAATTTGCTAACTCCCACGCACCAGTTCCGAGAAGCGAGATCCCTCTTGGTCCGGTTCGGCGAATTTCACCGCGAACTAAAAAGAGCCAAGAATTTCGTAGCACGGTCGCAAAGTCGGCCTGCTTATCTTCGAAGAAAGTTATGTCGTTGCAGCCATGACCATCATCGATAGTTAAAAACATTACTCGCCGGCCCGAACGAACTGGCGGAGTTTGAAGTGCAACCTTTACGCCAGCGACCAAGACCGATGTCCCCGAACGGTGTTTAATTAAATCGCAAGAACGCACTGCCCCAATCTTGTTTAGGAAATCCCCATAAAATTCCAGCAAATGGCTAGATACATCCATGCCCAAAATATCTATCTCGCTCTTAACTTGCTCGCTCGCTGTTATATCTGGCAGGCCACTTGGCTCAAATTTTTCTGGCTGCAATTCAAAGCTCATCTGGCCCTGACTAGTGGCGCTCTTTGACCCAGCTAAACGATACAAATCCTGGAGATGAAGCGCTAGGTCACGGCGATTGATATTTGATGTTGAAAGTTTATGGAGATCATCGAATGCACCAATCGTTAAAAGTGACTCGGTCGTTGGGCGACTTGCGCCAGAGCGATAAACAAAATCCGCTAAATCTAAATATGGTCGTCCCGAAATTATGCTCTTAATCTCTTTGCCATCTATGCCGTCGATATCACTTAGCGCCATCCGGATTGCAAAGCCTCTGGCATCTGGAAGTTTTAGTTCGGCCCCAGAACTTAAAACATTTGGTGCAAGATATGGCGCTCTTGTTTCTTTTGAACTCTTTTCGACGCGATAAGTTGCATCAGATAAATTCACATCGATTGGCGCAATTTGGATTCCCCACTGCCGTGCTTCATCCAAGATAAGGCGCTTTGGATACATGCCTGGTTCGTGTGTTAAGACTCCAGCCAAGAATGCAGCAGTGTGATGGGTCTTTAACCAAGATGATTGATAAGTCGGAAGTGCGAAAGCTGCGGCATGTGCTTTGCAGAAACCAAATGATGCAAAGGCGCGCAGGATTTCCCAGACCTCTGCGACAACGGTGCTGGTGTAACCACGGGCAAGTGCCGCCGGATAAAACCAATCGCAGACAAGTTGTTGAGAAGCAATATCGCCTAGTTCGCGCCGCTTTTCATCGGCTTCGGCCAGTGATATTCCAGTCATGGTGGAGATAATTCGAATTACTTGTTCATGAAAAACGACAACACCTTGGGTCTCCTGCAAAATACTTTCAAGGTCGGCGTGAATTACCGGACGGACTCGAAGCCCATATTTGGTTGCCAGAAATGGCGTGATCATGTCGCTCTTAACTGGGCCAGGACGGAAGAGTGAGATGTCAATTATTAAATCGTTGAAAGTTTCTGGCGCAAATTTTCCGACTAATTCCCGCTGTCCCGGACTTTCAATCTGAAATATTCCTAAGGTCCGAGCTGATTTAATTAAATCAAAAGTTGCGGGGTCATCTAAGGCAATTGCATCAATGTCTAATGCTGCGCCTTCGATTCGCTCGATTTCCGATAGCGTATAAGAAATTGCTGATTGCATCCGAACCCCAAGAACATCTAACTTCAACAGGCCGATTGCTTCGACATCATCCTTATCAAATTGCACCATTGGATACCCACTTGCATTTATCTGCTGTGGCGCGTAATCCCCTAGCCCGATATCCGACAGAACAATTGCGCATGGATGCATTGATAAATGTCTAGGCAGCGAATCCAAGCGACCAGCAAGTTCGATGGCCATCTTCAAAATTGGAGTGTTTAGATTTAAATCTTTTAGCTCTGGCAAATTAGCCAGGGCTTTAGGAATATTGCTAGATCTAATGTGCGGCATCGATTTTGCGATTAAATCAATCTCCATCGGAGATATCCCAAGCGCCGCCCCAACGTCCCGAATTGCATGGCGGGATCTATAAGTTTCGACCATCGAAACCGTTGCGCAACGTTGGCCATACTTCTCAAAGACTGCATCATAAATTTCAAGCCGCCGGGCAGATTCGACATCAATATCGATATCTGGAAGTTCACCTCGAAGTGGTGAGCAGAAACGTTCCATTAATAAACCATGCGTTATTGGCTCTACTCCAGATATTCCAAGCACGTGGCAAATTAATGAACCAGCGCCGCTTCCCCGGGCCGCAACTCGAATTCCTCTGTTGCGCGCTAGATCTGTTATATCTGCAACTGTTAAAAAATAAGATTCGTAGCCCAGAGTTCTAATTGCACTTAGCTCTTCTTCCAGCCGACTTGCTGCAACAACTGATTTTGAACCAACATATCTGCGAGACAAACCAGCTTCACATCTAGACCGCAGTTGTGCTGTTAGTTCGCCCTGACTCTTTGCACCAAGTGCAGCAGCATCAGGTAAATGAATTGCTCCGATTCCTACATCTTTGCGTGGCGAGAGAAGAGCGCGCTCGGCCCATGCCGTCGTTGTGTTTAACAACGACCTGCCATCGCGTTCGCCAGCAAGTCGAGAAATTTCATCGCTGAGATAACTCATTTCAGAACTATCTTTGAAGTAAGCCTCGCTGTTCTGCCTGCTAACGCTCTTATTGCTTAACGGAACTAATTTGCGGGCAGCATCCAAGACATCTGCAACTGGGCCATCGCTGCGATCCAACATTCGCACCGCATTGCTTAAAACTGCAGATAAATGATTATCTCTAGCAAAGCCCAGCGCCCGAGCGGCATGCGATGTTGAAAATTGGCCATCGCCACGAATCAAATGTGAAACGCATTCAATCGCCTGGTCGGCAAATAGTTCGCGGGTCGCGTTATAGATTGATAACGCTTCGGCACTTTTACGGGCCGAAATTGCAGATGCCAACTGCGACTCTGGACCATGCAGAACAAGTAAATTCTTCGAGTATTGACTAAAGCGCTCTAGCAATGAATGCGTCAATAAATTCTCACTATTTTCAAGATTGACTGCGGTAACCAGACGATAAAGTGAATCAAGATGGCCGCTTTGCGCAAGAAGAGTGATGCGATATTTCTTCTGAATAAAACTTAGATTGATACCAAGAATTGGTGCAATCCCATTTGCTTCGCAGCTTTTGGTAAACCGAATTGCGCCAGCCATTGTGTCCATGTCAGTAAGTGCGAGCGCCGACATTTCGAATTCGGCTGCGCGTTCTACTAATTGGTCGGCATGGGCGGTCCCGTATTTAAATGAGTAACCACTAGCAACGCGTAGATGCGTAAAACTCTTCATAGGTTTTTACTGCGGCCGAGAAGTTGGGCGGATCAACCAAGTTTTTGTTACTTCATCTAATTCAATTTCAAAGGTAGTTAGTGCACCTTCAGGCGCCGCCTCTACCCGCCAGATTGCGCGAGCGCCATCATCGAAGATGGTTGATTCGGTTACGCGATTTTTGCCATCGCTTATTCGATTCCACCAGCCACCAGATTCGCGCCATCTTGAAACAATTGCATGAATATGAAACCTGCGACCGTTGTATATGAACTCAATTGGTTCACCTTCCGGCGCAAGCACGCGGGCGCCGGAAGGTGAGCTGGCTGGCATTGGGGTTATGGATTCTTCGAACATATGTTCGAAAGATAACGGCCTCCTCTGACAGGCGCAAGTGCCGCGGGCTTTCTCCCTCAGGTGGCACCATTGGACGTATGGATATCGCGCTCGCTCTAGTCACTGGAATATCTATCGGCGCAGTCCTTGGCTTTATCGGCGCAGGTGGCGCGATGCTTACAGTCCCGATTCTGATCTACCTATTTAATTTCACACCAGTTCATGCAACCACCGCTGCGCTATTAGTTGTATTTCTTGCCGCCGCATTTGGCTTAGTCCCCAAGATAAAGGCTGGCGATGTTCAAATTAAAATCGCACTATCCATTTGGTCACTCGGTTTAATCACAAACCTTGGTGGCGCCATTGTTGCAAGGCACCTTTCGGATGCATTCATAATCACCGGGTTTTCAATTATCCTGGTTTTGGCTGGGCTTTCGATGGTTCGTGCGCCAATAACTGAGCGCACCGAGAAGAAGATTCCGATGATTGCCTTAGTTCCGCTCTCGTTGGTTATTGGTTCGATGACCGGAATCTTCGGTATCGGTGGCGGCTTTCTTGCAATCCCAGTTCTTGTAATTTTCTTTCACACGCCACAAATCAAAGCAGCCGGAACTTCACTCTTAATCATCGCAATTAACTGTCTAACAGCTCTACTTGGACGTCAGTATTTATGGGAAGAAATTGATTGGAAGATTCCAGTCATAATCTCGATCTCAGCAATAATTATTTCAATCTTTGGTTCACACCACAGTTCAAAAGTTCCGACCGCGATACTTCGAAAGTCCTTTGCCTACCTACTCTTCGCGATTGCCACATTTTCAATTGTTGAAATCTGGTTTATTTCTTAACGGTAAAAGTAAAGAACGAAGAGACTGGATGTCCATCCTCAGACACCACTCGCCAAGAAACTTTGACCTTGCCAGTAGCGCTTCGATCTTTAAGGTTGACACTAACTCTTGCACCATCAACAAAAGCCTTGCCATCGCTTAACACTCGCCCATTTCTGTTTTTAACAGTCAAAAAATTGGTCTGCTTGTCTGCAATAGTTATTAAATTTCCATCAAATTCCACCCAGATAACTTTTGGCAACTTAGAAACTATTGATTTGGGCTTGGGATTTGAACTAACAAAACTCCCATGTGCCTGAGCAATCTCCGAAGCGCCCAATAAGAGCCCAAAAACAAGAACAGTTCCTAAACTTAAGGTGAACTTGCGCATATTTGAAGGCTATCAAAGTATTCCCATCATAAGATACCAATATGCTTTCAGATATGCCTTCAGTCCTATTTGTTTGTGTTCACAACGCCGGTCGTTCGCAGATGGCCGCTGGATTTATGTCCACACTATCTGGCGGAAAAGTTGAAGTCCTTTCCGCAGGTTCTGCGCCAAAAGATTCAATTAATCCAATCGCAGTTGAAGCAATGGCCGAAGTCGGAATCGATATTGCAAATAATGTCCCAAAGATTTTGACTACTGAAGCTGTCCAGCAATCTGATGTTGTCATAACAATGGGTTGTGGCGATACCTGCCCATTCTTCCCGGGCAAGCGTTATGAAGATTGGGTCTTGGATGATCCCGCAGGTCAAGGAATTGAATCTGTTCGAGTAATTCGAGATGAGATTAAGAAGCGAGTGGAAGATTTACTCAAAGAATTAATCTAGTTTCATCTAAAGTAAGGGCATGGAAAACGTCCTTCAAAATCCCTCGGTCCAGCGAGTATCAGCAAAATTAAAAGAGCTTGGCGTCAAGGGTGAAGTGCACGTTTTATCTGACAGTGCCCGCACCGCACAAGAAGCGGCAGATGCACTTGGAATTCTGGTAGGCCAAGTCGCTTCATCTATTGTTTTTAAACTCGATGATGAATCGCCTCTGCTGGTAATCACAAGTGGTCGCCATCGTGTTGATACTAAATTGGTCGCTGAAAAACTGGGAGTAGCGAAACTGCATCGCGTAGATGCTGACTATGTAAAAGAGAAATCAGGATTCTCTATTGGTGGCGTATCCCCTGTGGGCTGGGTCAGTCCAGCAACTATTTTGATTGATGAAGCCCTTAATGATTACGAAGTTGTGTGGGCTGCGGCAGGCCATCCGCATTCGGTCTATCCAACTACATTTGCCGAATTGCTTGAATGCACTGGTGCCAAGCCAATGGTTGTAGGAGATTAATGGTTGTCTTAGTTTATTTCTGGAAGCTAAATCTGCGGTCAGTCCCCGTTGCGATTCTGCATATGGCGATGGACCGTTTAAGTCTTAAGCGAAACAAGAAGATAACTTTCTTTAAATCATTAGGGACCGGAAAAGGTGAAACCTTCACACCCAATGATGCTGATGCAAAACAATGGGGCTTATTAGTTGTTATCGATTCGAAGGAGGTTGATTCTTTTGATTCATCTAGATTGATCAGAAGCTGGCGCAAGATTTCGACTTCGGAATATCGAGCAACCTTGCAACCGATTTCATCTCACGGCTTATGGTCAAAGCGCGAACCATTTAGCCAGAATCAGATCTCTGATTGGAAGGGTCCAGTTGCAGCAATCACACGTGCTCGAATCAAATGGTCCATGAACACTAAGTTTTGGCGGGCTGTCCCTCCCGTGACAGTAAGTTTGAAATCTTCACCTGGATTGCTGAGTGCTATTGGAATAGGTGAAGCACCTATCGGACTGCAGGGCACCTTCTCTAGATGGGAATCTGGGGCGGCGCTTAGAACTTTCGCATATCAAGGACCCGCACATATTGCGGCGATTCAAGCGACCAAAGATTTGGATTGGTATGCCGAAGAACTCTTCGCACGCTTTGCCATCATTCAAGAGCATGGTGGCTTCTAGCCTGACTTAAGGCAGAATTCTCCTATGTCCATTCGCCAATACCGCCCGAGAAATAATCGGCGCCGTGGAATTTCAGCGAATCAAAGTATTGGGTTGTATCTTCTTTTCGCCCTTGCAATCGGATTGCAGATCTCTTATCCCCTGGTTTCTGGGGACACGCTTCGCTATGTAACAATCTTTTTTGTTATCGCTGGTGCGCTACTGATGCTTGTGCACGCACTTTTATCTTACGGCTTTAAATACTTTGCAATTTTCGGAAGCGTGACATTTATCTTCTCGCTTTTAGTTGAAATTTTGGGAAGTAAAACTGGTTGGCCATTTGGAACTTATGCTTATTCTGATTCCCTTGGATTCAAAGTTGCCGGGGTTCCGATAATCGTTCCCCTCGCTTGGATAATGATGGCGCATCCAGTTTTAATCGCTGCTAGAAAAACTTTTCCTAACTGGGCATTTTTATATGGCGGCGCCGGACTAATGGTTTGGGATCTCTTCTTAGATCCGCAGATGGTTTCGGTGGGTAAGTGGACATGGGAAGTGGTTGGACCACATGTTCCGTATCAACCAGAAATTCCACTTTCGAATACTGCAGGTTGGCTATTTGCTGGCATGGGACTTATGGCACTTCTGAATTTAATTTTGCCTAAAGAGCGACGCAAAGCTGGAGTGAATTCAACAATCCCAGATATTTTCTTGGCCTGGACGCTCTTCTCTTATGTTGTCGGAAATCTCTTCTTCTTTGATAGACCAGGTGTTGCAATCTTTGCAGGAATAGCATTCCTGCTCTGGGCTGCTCCATATTTATTTGTAATCTCTTTTGGCAAACCAGATTTACTAAAGTAAATGCTCGAATTCTGGTTCTGCGCAATTGCGCTAATAATTACCGTTGTCAATGTAATTAATATGCGAGTCGTAGGGTTAAAGGGTGTAACCATTATTGGCGAGAGCGTTGATGTGCTTATTCCGATGCGCGATGAAGAAGATAATGTCGAGGGCTCGCTAAAATCAACCTTAAACAGTGAATTACTCGCAGCCAGCAGCGTTTATGTATTAGACGACGGTTCAACAGATCAAACCGGAAAACTTATTAGCGAATTTAAGGTTAATAAGTTGACCGGTACCGAGCTTCCTGCTGGCTGGCTTGGAAAAGTTTGGGCCTGTCACAATTTGTCTAAAGCTGGGTCTGGCAAGTATTTAGTCTTTTTGGATGCTGATGTGCGACTGCATCCATATGCAATCGCATCTGCAATTACTAGAATGAATAAATTTGATTGGGACTTTATTTCACCATACCCAAGACAGATTGCTGGCTCATTTCTTGAGAAGTTGATTCAACCACTTCTGCAGTGGTCCTGGCTTGCAAGCGTCCCACTTCGATTGGCTGAGAAATTTCCAAACCGTTCAATGACAATCGCTAATGGTCAATTCTTTATAGTTAAACGAAGCGCCTACGAAGAAGCCGGTGGACATGCCGCAATCCCCGGTGAAGTTCTGGATGATCTTGAACTTGCTCGTCTTTTAATAAGTAAAGGATTCAAGGGTGGCGTGGCTGATGGAAGCGCTGTTGCAAGTTGTCGGATGTATAAAACTAATTCGCAGTTAATCGATGGCTATACAAAATCACTATGGAAAGCATTTGGCGGACAGTTCGGAACTGTTGTTGCAATAATTCTGCTCTTCTTCACTGGGATTTCGCCATATCTCGGAATTGGCGCACCAGCCACATTTATTTTTCTCTCTCGCTTTCTTGCGGCTATTAAAACTAGATCTAATCCGGCTTATGCTTTCCTGCATCCGATTTCAATCGTAATCCTTCTTTATTTGATTACTCTCTCTTCAATTCGAAAGTCCCGAGGAACTTTAATTTGGCGCGGTCGGACAGTTTCCTAAATGGGTAAAGTAATTGTTATCGGGGCTGGTATTGGTGGCATGTCTGCTGCCGCAAGGTTGGCTAAAGCTGGGCATGATGTAACGGTTTTCGAAAGCAGTGATCGCACCGGTGGAAAATGCCAGACCATATGGGTCGGAGATTATGCATTCGATATCGGCCCTTCACTACTGACTCTTCCAGCCGTTTATCGAGATCTATTCTTAAAGACCGGAAAACGAATAGAACATGTTCTTGATATTAAGCCAGTTGATCCAGCATTTAAGTACACCTTTGCTGATGGAGTTCGAATTGTTTTTCCAAATCTTTCGCTAAAGGGTATTTGTGATTCGATTGAGGCAGAACTCGGTAAAGAAGCGGGCGATCAATGGCATAACTTGATGCAGCGAGCCGAACATATGTGGGATGCATCTCGAGGACCATTTGTTGAATCCGAGTTAAAATCAATTAGAAGCCTCATCGCAAAGAAGGGTTTTTTGGCTGATCTCCGAATGATTTCACCTTTAACTTCGCTTCGATCTCTAACTTCTAAATATACCAAGAACCCTTATTTGCAGAAGATTGTTGATAGATACGCAACTTATTCGGGATCAGATCCACGCAAAGTTCCTGCAGTTCTGCTGACTATTGCTTTCGTTGAAACATCTTTTGGCGCTTGGCACATCAAAGGTGGAATCGG
>DDMR01000089.1:0-15199 GCA_002340925.1 Actinobacteria bacterium UBA2541 | reverse complement strand
GCACCAAAAGATCCGGACATGGTTAAGGGTTCAAATAAGGAATCTTGGTTTGTCTTAGTCAATGCACCAAGGCATGAACCTGGTACTGGGTGGGATTGGAACACGGGTTCTGCAGAATACGCAGCAAAGATTATTGCAAGACTTGATGAACTAGGTTTAAAAGTCTCAGAGCGATTGGATGTTATGGAATTTTCAACACCAGCTGATTTAGAGAACAGAGTTGGCGCGCCCGGTGGCTCAATCTATGGAACATCGAGCAATGGTGCTCGATCAGCTTTTCTGCGTGCCAAAAATACTTCACCGTTGAAGAATTTATATTGCGCTGGCGGTTCTGCCCATCCAGGTGGCGGGCTTCCTCTTGTCGGAATTAGCGCAGAGCTAGTTGCCGAGGCAATACGCCTAAAACAAACGTAAGCGTCAATCGGATATCCATCGCGCGCTTTGGATAAGTGATTCACCGCTTAATTCCTAATCTAACTTGCTAATAATCCTGGCTTCGCTGGGGAGATAGGGGTTTAATCGGATGAAAATTGGAATTGTAGGAGCTGGATTTGCCGGACTCTCGTCTGCAAAAGTTCTAGCTGAATTCGGTCATGATGTTCATGTCTTTGAGAAAGAATCTGATGTTGGTGGTGTTTGGTCTGCTTCACGCAGATACCCAGGTCTTGGAACTCAGAACGTTCGTAGCACCTACGCGTTGAGCGATTACCGATATCCAAAAGGAACGCCAGAATGGCCGAGTGGCGAACAAGTCCAGCAATATATAGAAGGTTATGCCAAAAAATTTAATGTATTTAACAAGATTTCTTTCAACACCGAAGTGACAAGTGCGCGACAGAATGCAAATGGTTCATGGACTGTTGAGACCAATTCCAATGGAAAGGTGGCTTCGCAAGACTTCGACTATTTCATTGTTGCTAATGGAATTTTTAGCGATCCATTTATCCCGGAATGGAGAGGCGCGGATGCATTTAAAGCTGGAGGCGGAAAGATTCTGCATACAGTTGATTTCCATAGACTAGAAGATGTTCGCGGAAAGAACGTTGTAGTAGTTGGTTATGGCAAGTCCTCTTGCGATGCAGCAAATGCAACCGTTGGAACATCAAAAAAGACAACTATTGTTGCGCGCCACTTGATCTGGAAGGTCCCAAAGCGACTAAACAACGTTCTTAACTACAAGATGCTCCTTCTAACTCGTATGGGCGAAGCGCTATTTCCTTACATTGAGTTGAAGGGCGCCGAAGCTTTCCTACACGGGAAAGGCAAGAAGGTCAGCGCCGGAATGCTCGGAAGTGTTCAGGGAGTTATCGAGAAGCAATTCAAGCTAGAAAAGCTTGGCTTGCATCCAAAAACTGGACTCGACACAATTGTTCGAAGCACAGTTTCGCTTGCCACTGATGGTTTCTTTAAGAATATTAAGAATGGAAAACTGTTCGTTGAGCGCGATACTGAAATTGTTAGCATGGCAGCCGGAAAGGTAACTCTTTCAAATGGAAAGACCTTGGATGCAGATTATGTAATCTGCGGAACTGGCTTCTACCAACGCGTTCCGTTCCTTGATGATTCAGTTATGAAGTCAATCAATGATGAACGCGGCAACTTCCGTCTGCATCGTCAATTGATTCCATTGGATGTTAAGAATTTAGCCTTCAACGGTTACAACTCTTCATTCTTCTCCCAATTAAACGCTGAAATCGGCGCAATCTGGATTGCAGCAAATATCGAAGGTGCAATTAAGTTGCCTTCACGCAGTGAAATGTTGTCTCATATTGATAAGCGTCTTGCCTGGATGGAGAAGCGCACCGAGAATAAGCATGCCCGCGGAACAAACATTATTCCGTTCTCTGTGCACAACATCGATGAATTACTTGTTGATTTGGATCTTCAGATTCCAGCACCAGTTCGATTTAATCAATGGTTGTTGCCAATCAATCCAAAGAGCTATGCGAAGATCGGTCCAAAGCTTCGCAAGCAATTAGCGAAGGTTTAATAACGATTAAATTATGCTTCTAGTAATGGGATCGCGGGCACAGCTTGCTCCGGTCCCATTGCAGAATAGCCGCCATCTGCGGCCCAATCTGCGCCAGTAACCACTGAAGCTTTATCGCTAGCCAAGAATGAAATCACATTTGCAACTTCTTCTGGATCGCCAACTCTTCCGGTCAAGTGGAATGGTGCAGCAACTCGGTCAGTCTTCTTGCGATCACCTTTTGACAACATGTCCATAATTGCAGACCAGGTCCATCCTGGTGAAACTGAATTCACGCGAATTTTATCGCCGGCATAATCCATCGCCATATTGCGAGTGAGTTGAACAAGCGCAGCTTTAGATACTGGATAAATCCAACGACCGGTCTGAGCAACACTCGAAGAAATACTTGTTAAATTAATGATTGAGCCACCGCCCTGCTTTGCCATGTAAGGCCGAACTGCGGCGGCCAATATTGCTGCGCTTGCAATGTTTACATTCAAAGTATTTGTCCATTGGGCACGAGTGCTATCGGCGCCAGAATCATCGTATGAACATGCAAGATTTACCAGAATATCTACCCGACCCCAAGAGGAGATTACTGATTCAACCAACTTCGAGATTGAAGAATCATCAGTTACATCACCATGAAAAAAAGTAGCACCGCAAGCTTTAGCGGCCGCCGATCCACTTTCAGTATTGATTTCAACGATCATGACTTTGGCGCCATCATTGATAAGCGTCTTTGCTACCGCAGCACCAAACAGAGTCCCACCGCCAGTGACGATTGCAACTTTGCCCTTTAGTGAATCTGAACTCATGTATCTCCCTTTAGAACTATGAGGTAAAAGTAATGAGGGAAAGGCTAGGTAGGGCTGGCCCTCAAAGATGTCCCAGCCACGCATGGACTATCCAAAGAACGCAAATAACAAGACCAATAAGCCGATAAAACCATTGACAGGCTGACATTACAAAGTGAACCATTCTCACATGGTTCCACTCACCGAACTGCTCCGCGAACATAATCTATTTCGCACTTCCCACTTGGATGAGGCACGTAGTGAAGTAGCCCGAGTTTTCTGTCCCCATGGACTTACGACAACTAATAAAGATGAGAAACTTAACACCGTTCACAATCGTGTAACTCTTGGTGATGTAACTTTAAATTATTTGGATTACGGCGCAGAAGTTCATATCACTCCCGGAGAATTAAATTCTTTTTATTTAATTCAAATGCCCCTGGCTGGAAGCGCAGAAATCACATGCGGAAAAGAGAAAATTCTCTCCGATGTAAATATGGCATCTATCCCAAATCCCCTTGAGAAGTTAGACATGATCTGGCACGAAGGAAACCCACAACTACTGGTTTACATTAATCGCAGCACTCTTGAAGAACGACTCGAAGACTTAATCGGCCGAGAGTTACATCTGCCAGTGCGCTTTGATCTTGGAATGGATTTAACAACCCCTGAAGCAAGAAGTTGGCGCACGTTGGTTGACACGCTTGTTGCAGATGTAGATCGTGGCGGATTGACCATGCACAGTGGCGTTCGAAACCAATTCCAAGATTTGATAATTAGTGGACTTTTACTTTCCCAACGCCATAACTACAGCGAATCAATCGGAACAAGCGTTGAACCAGCAGCACCAAGATCTGTCCGTTTAGCAATTCAAGCATGTGAAGCCAGTCCGGAAGAACCACTAACAGTTACTGATATGGCACGAATTGCAGGAGTAAGTATTAGGTCATTACAGGACGGTTTTAAGAAATATGTTGGTATGAGCCCCACCGATTATCTTAGAAATGTGCGTCTTACCAGAGTTCGTGAAGAACTTATCTCAAACCGCAGCTTAAACTCTTCAATCTCTGATATTGCATTTTCTTGGGGCTTCACACATATGGGCCGATTTGCAAAGATGTATCATGAGCGTTTTGGCGAATTACCATCTGAAACGATCCGACGATAATTAGTTTTTAAGTGTTTTGTAGCTCGTAAAAATCAATTGAAGTAAGGCGAAGTTCTGCATTGCAACCCAGATAATTGCAATTGCTGTAACAAGATCAAGCTCAACCAAATTGGCAACAATCGCAATGAAGATCAAGCTTGCACGCACCGGACGCTCGCAAATAGTTACGATTCCGACTTCGTTGTGGCCAAGTCCGCCAGACCGAGCGCGAATATATTCCTGAACGTAGGTTGCAAGTAGCGCAACAAATACCAAGGCTGCAGGTGCACCTAATTCATAGAGAGCAAGTGCCCAGAAGACTTCAGAGATTCGATCTACAAAGGAATCAGTGAATGCGCCGAATTTGGAAGTTTTCTTCTGCAAGATTGCAAGCGAACCATCAATTCCGTCAAAGAATAGTGAGAGAACCAAAAACAGCGCGGCCACCCAGCTATTGGCAAATTGCCAGAGCGCGATTGCAAAGAACAATCCAGCAAAAGTTAGAAGGTTTGGAGTGACTCGTAATTTTGAAAGAAATTTGGCACTGGCATATGAAATCTGCAACCAAGTTTTAACAATTCCCTCTATCTTTGCACCGCCATGCAAATTGGACCAGGTGGTGAAAAATTCGTTCTTATCCACGGTTACTTAACCCTAGGTTTCCACAAATTTCTAACGTGGCTACAGCTGTATTCATAGTATAGAAATGTAAACCAGGGACTTTAAGTACAATTAATTCTTGGCAGAGTTTTGTGGCTAAATCAGCACCAGCTTTTCTAACTGCATCTGGGTCCTCTGAAATCCCATTAAACAACTTAGATATTTTCTGAGGGATTGGTGTGCCACCAAGTTCAGCCATACGATGCAGCTGCTTAACATTTGTGATGGGCAAGATTCCTGCGATAACCGGAAGCTTTGAACCGCGTGCTTCTAGCTTTGAAACTAGGCTCTCCCACTTTGAACTCTCGAAGAAGAACTGTGTTGTTGCAAATGTTGCACCCAATTGTTCTTTACGAATCAGAACATCAATATCTTTCTCCGGATTACCGCTGCTCGCCGGATGTCCATCGGGAAACGCTGCAACTCCAACATCAAATCCACCTTGGCTTATTGCAAGTTCAACTAGTTGGTCGGCATGATCAAAACCGCCATCGGTTGTAACCCAATTAGCAGCAGGCCCGCCAACTGGATCACCGCGAAGTGCCAGGATACTTTTAATTCCTGCACCTTTGTATTGATTTAGTATTTCGATTAACTCTTCTTTAGTAGAACCCACACAGGTTAAATGCGCAACGGTTCCGCGCCCAGTCCGCTTGGTAATCTCTTTGGTAATCGCAATTGTTCGATCTCGAGTGCTTCCGCCGGCGCCATATGTCACTGAAATAAAATCAGGTGCGATGGTTTCGAGCGCAGAACTAGCCTCCCAGAGTCGCGCTTCGCCAGCGTCGTCCTTAGGTGGAAAAAACTCCACCGAGACTGTCATGTGTTCCATAGCGGGTCAGGTTACCCTTACGCCGTGAGTTTTTCTGCTTCCGCTGACCTTAAAGAGATTCGTAATTCTATAAATCAAGAATTGCTTAACTTCGTAGCGGCTGAGAATAAATACTTAAATGAAATTGCCTCCGAGTTAGCTCCGGTGGCTTCGGCCATGGAGCGCTTTCTTTTGGATAGCGGAAAGCGGCTTCGCCCACTCTTTGCATTTATCGGATTTCTTGGAACTGGTTCAAAACCTAGCGTTGAAATTTTACGTGCATGTGCATCTCTTGAATTGATCCATGTCTGCGCACTTATGCACGATGATGTAATGGATGCATCTGACACTAGACGTGGTGCGCCAGCAATCCACAAAGCTTTTGAAGCTTTACACAAAGATCAGAAGTTAAGCGGCTCTGGTGAACAATTTGGAATTTCAGCAGCTATTTTGCTCGGAGATTTAGCACTTGTCTGGTCTGCAAAAATGTTGCACCAATCTGGAATTGATGGCGAAACGTTAATCCGATCACTTCCAATGTATGACGAGATGCGCGTTGAATTAATGGCTGGACAATATTTAGATGTTTACGAACAAGCACTAGCTTCAGAATCGGTAGAGCGTTCGCTTAAAGTTGCACGCTACAAATCTGGAAAATACACAATTGAACGACCACTACATTTCGGTGCAGCACTTGGAAATGGGAAATCTGATTTATTCAATACCTATTCAAATTATGGACTTCCGCTGGGCGAAGCATTTCAACTTCGAGATGACATTCTGGGAATTTTTGGTGATCCCCAAGAAACTGGTAAACCTGCGGGCGATGATTTACGCGAGGGCAAACGAACAGTTCTACTCGCGAAAGTTATGGAGCTAGCTGATTCAAGCCAGAAGTCCGAGATACATTCGGCCCTAGGCAATCAGAGTTTGGAAATATCCCAGGTAGCTAAGGTGCGCGATATCTTTGTTTCAACTGGCGCCCTTTCGGAAGTCGAAGAGCTAATCTCAACGCTAACTTCCAACGCGCAATCTGCGCTCGAACATGGTGAAATTGACCCACTGGCATTAAATGCATTGACGCAGCTATTGACCATTGTTACCCAACGAAAACTTTAGGAATCGGACATTAAATGACGGCTCGTGTAAAAGGACCTACAGACCATGTTGTAATTGTTGGTGCTGGCTTGGGTGGGCTTAGCGCTGCACTTCGGTTAGCTGGTGCTGGTCGAAAAGTCACAGTGATAGAACGCGAAAGTGTTCCAGGTGGTCGAAATGGCTTGCTAAATAAAGATGGTTACTCTTTTGATACCGGCCCAAGTGTTCTAACAATGCCTGATCTGATTCAAGATGCACTCTCCTGTGTCGGCGAGAAACTTGAAGATTGGATGGAACTACTTCCACTAAAGCCGCTCTATCGCGCTTTTTATCATGACGGTTCAACGCTAGATGTTCATGCTGAAACCGGTCGGATGCAGGAAGAAATTCGCAATGTTATTGGTCCAGATGAAGCTGCTGGATATGGCAGATATGTAGATTTTGTTACCAAGCTTTATAAGTATGAGATGAAAGATTTCATCGATCGCAATATTGATTCGCCTTTTAATCTTTTGACGCCTAACCTTGCAAGGCTAATTGCCTTAGGTGGCTTTAGAAGACTTGCACCAAAAGTTAATGACTTCTTGAAAGATCCTAGAACTCAGAAGGTTTACTCATTCCAAGCGATGTATGCCGGTGTTAGCCCGCAACAAGCGCTGGCAATTTATGCAGTGATTGCATATATGGATTCTGTAAATGGCGTTTTCTTCCCAAAGGGTGGAATGCATGCGATGCCTCGGGCACTTGCCGGTGCTGCTGCAAAGCATGGAGTTGAATTTAAATACAACCAGACCGTTACATATATCGAACATTCTGGTGGGCGTGCTCGCGCTGTAATTACTGCGGAGGGTGATCGAATCGAATGCGATGTGGTAATTCTGAATCCAGATTTGCCAGTTGCTTGGCGTGAATTATTAGGACGCACGCCCCCATCAGTAAAACGTCTCAACTATTCACCTTCTTGTGTAACGCTTCTGATTGGCTCTAACAAGAGTTACGACAGATTGGCGCATCACAATATTCACTTCGGAAAATCATGGGATGGCGTCTTTGATGAACTCATTAAGAAGAAGACCCTTATGACCGACCCGAGTTTGCTGGTAACTGTTCCAACTCAGGACGATAAAGATTTAGCGCCGGCTGGAAAGAGCTCTTATTACGTTCTCTTCCCGACCCCAAACTTGTCTGCAGATATTGACTGGAAAGTCACAGGACCTAAATATCGCGATCAAATGCTCCGCACCATGGAGGAACGTGGTTATGACGGCTTTGCAGATTCAATTGAAGTGGAACATATGACAACTCCACTTGATTGGCAGAACCAAGGAATGGAGCAAGGCGCACCATTCGCTAGTGCACATACCTTCTTCCAAACCGGACCATTTAGACCACGCAATATTGCAAAGGGTTTTGAGAACGTTGTCTTTGCAGGTTCTGGCACACAACCAGGAGTTGGAGTTCCAATGGTTTTAATTTCAGGTCGCCTTGCTGCAGAAAGAATTGTTGGACCTGTTAAGTAAATGAGCGAGTTAGACGCTGCCGGAATTAGTGACCCACAGCTTCGGGCATCTTTTACTGAATGCAAGCGCCTTAACTCGTTACATGGAAAAACTTATTATCTAGCAACACTTTTACTGCCGCCCGCAAAGCGTCCCTTTGTTCATGCCCTATATGGCTTTGCGCGATATGCCGATGAAATTGTTGATGACTTAAATTCAACACTTACCGATGAAGAGAAAGCTGCCGAGCTCTCAAATTGGGGAAATCAGGTTCTGGCAGATATCGAAAATGGGGTAAGCCACGATCACATCGGGCGGGCGCTTGTAGAAACAGTTAACCGATTCAATATTCCAATTGCCCACTTTCAAGCCTTCATGAAATCTATGACAATGGATTTAACGGTTGGCGAATATCAAAGTTTCGATGACCTCATGGAATATGTCTATGGGTCTGCTTCAGTGATTGGGCTTCAAATGGTTCCAATCCTTGGCATTACATCTCCTGATGCCTATGTCGCTGCCGAAAAACTTGGAACCGCATTTCAATTAGCCAACTTCATCCGAGACGTCAATGAAGATTTAGACCGAGGCAGAATTTATCTACCAATTGATGAACTTAAATCGCATGGCGTAACCCATGAAATGTTGGAGGCCAGAGTTCTAACACCACAAATTAAAGCTGCCTTGCAAGAACAAATTGCCCGGGTTCGAAGACTTCAGGAAGAGGCAGCCCCTGGCATCAAAATGCTGTCACCAGAATCCCAAGCTTGCATCGAGGCCGCCTCCGAACTTTATTGCGGCATCGTTGATGAAGTTGAAAAAATTGACTACCAAATCTTTGACCGCCGTGCCAAAACATCGACCTGGCGCCGAATCAAAGTAGCGCTCCCTGCGTTTCTGAGAGCGCGAGCCGCCAGATAGTTTGCTAAAGTTTCTGTTAACGGGAGCCGAGAAATTGGCTGAGAGGATCTGAGATTCAGATCGACCGTAGGACCAGTTCGGTAATGCGAATTGGAAAGGGGTTAATCGATGAATTTAATGGTTACAGTTTTTACTGCATGGGGATATGAGCTCTCCCTTCTAGAGCTTCTTGCATTCATAACTGCACTCATCGGAGTATCA
This sequence comes from Actinobacteria bacterium UBA2541, assembly GCA_002340925.1. Taxonomy (GTDB): domain Bacteria; phylum Actinomycetota; class Actinomycetes; order Nanopelagicales; family Nanopelagicaceae; genus AAA044-D11. Next base: position 6,093 of record DDMR01000089.1, on the reverse strand, counting down.
CTCGGAGTTTTTGGCCCACGAATAACTTGGCCATTTTGGATCGTAAGTTCTCTGCTTTATGCAACACTTTTCTTCCAGTGGAATTACTACGCTAGTGGTTTTCTCCAATTCATATTTATCGCTGGCGCAATCGCTGGTTGGTTCGGTTGGGGACCAAAGGGCGCGCAACCAAAGCGGCTTACCAAACGCGATGCTGCAATTTGGGGCGCAGCATTCTTAGTTGCTTGGTTCTCGCTATATCCAATTCTTAAGAACATTGGCGCAGCCGCATCTTTAACTGATGCTTTCGGATTTGTAGGAAGTTGCATTGCGCAACTCCTACTGGTGCTTCAACGCTATGAAACTTGGATGATTTGGGTGGTAGTAAATGTGGTTTACACCTACCAATATTGGCGGGGTGAGCAATACTTAACCGCAATTCTTTACTTCATATTTATCTTGATTGCAATTGCTGGCTGGAAGCGATGGCGTCGTGAATCAGCAACTTCAAAAGCTTAAGGATTTGCTGCCTGGACTCACTGCTAAATGTGGTGAGTCCATCGTAATAACAATTGATGGTCCGGCAGGTTCTGGAAAAACGACTTTGGCCAAAGAACTTTCATCAGTTCTGGATTCTTGCTACACGATTCATATGGATGATTTATATGAAGGCTGGGATTCAACTCTGAATCTAAAGTTAACTGCCAAGTTGAAAGCAATTTTGACCTGCGTGCAGAACGAGAGTCGAATTCGCTTTCTCCCATTCGACTGGGTAGAAGGTGAGCTCGTGTCCGAAGTCGATTTACCCGCGGCTAAATATCTAATTATTGAAGGCGTAGGTTCCGGCCAAAGTGCCGTTAGGGAGCTCGTCTCACTTTCGCTATGGATTGAAGTCTCGCCAGAGCTTGGTTTAGAGCGGGTTATCAAACGGGATGGCACTGCAGTCGCGGAATTCATGCCCGCATTCATCGTGGCGCAAGACGCTCATTTTGAGAAAGAAGCGACCAAGAAGAGCGCGGATTACCGCTTAAGTGGGCAGGGCACTGTCTAAGATTTAAGTGTGTCCGACTTAACCGGCGAATTAATTGATAATCGCTACCTGCTCAAACGCGTAGTGGCGGCAGGTGGCATGGCGACAATTTATTTCGCATTGGATCTGCGATTAGACCGACCAGTTGCCGTAAAGATAATGCATCCGCACTTAGCAAATGATGAAGATTTTGTTGGCAGATTCATTCGCGAAGCCAAGGCTGCCGCTGCGCTAGCTCATCCAAATATTGTCGCGATTCAAGATCAAGGTTGGAATGAAGGTGGCGTTCCTGCAGTCTTTATTGTTATGGAATACATCGAAGGTTTTACACTTCGAGATGTCATAACTGAACAGGGCGCACTTGGTGTTAACGAAAGTTTAAGATATTTCACGCCAGTCCTCTCAGCGATGTCTGCCGCACATAAGGCTGGAATATTGCATCGAGATATTAAGCCTGAAAATATTTTAATTTCGAAAGACGGCCGAGTAAAAGTAGCTGATTTTGGGCTTGCTAAAGGTGCACAATTAGGAAAAACACTGACGGTTGAATCAAGCGTTATTCTCGGAAGTGTTTCGTATCTATCGCCAGAGCAAGTTGAACGCGGTCTCTCTGATATGCGGAGTGATGTTTACTCATTAGGAGTCGTTCTATTTGAGATGTTGACCGGCAAGAAGCCATTTGATGGTGAGAGCCCGATCCAAATCGCATATATGCATGTCAATGAAAATGTAGCTGCGCCATCAACACTTAATCCGGCCATCCCTTCTGAACTCGATGAAATTGTCTTGAAAGCAACTGCAAATAATCCCGATAAGAGATTTAAAGATGCTGGGGAAATGCATGAACAGGCCCTTGCCGTACTTACTAAGTTGGACCCGAAGCGAAGGCAGATGAGCCTTGAACTTGATATCCCAATTCCTATTTCTATTACTAAAGGCAAATCGCCAAAAGGAAAACGAGAAAAACGCGACAAGTTCGATATTATAAAAAATATAACAACTCAGCTAGATCTAAAGAGGGGCAATGCTATGCGCGATACCTCCGGTAGTGCCAAAGGAAAGCGTAAGGTTTCAACGCGAGTAAAACGCAATCGAGCCATCGCACTCCTCGTTGTTCTGCTGATTATTGCAACTAGCTGGTACGGAATCTCTGTCCTGGGAAATAAAATTGTTATTCCATCCCTTGCTGGCATGTCGCAAACCCAGGCAACTAATACGGTCGCGGAGCTGGGGTTAAAAATTGGTCAAATCCAAGAAGTATTCAGCGAAGATGTGCCAAAGGGCAAAGTCATAACTTCAAACCCTCCAGGGGGTGGACGCGTAGAAGTGGCTGGCGAAGTTTTGCTTATAGTTTCTAAAGGTAAGGATCGAATTGAAGTTCCAGAGCTAATTGGTTTAACGGTTGAAGAAGCTACTGCAGCCCTTAAAAGTAAAAATCTTAAAATTGGACGAGTGAGTGAAAAATACAACTACACCTTAGAAGCGGGTCTGATAATTGACGGTAATCCTCCGAGTGGATCACCTGTTAGAAAAGATAGCTCTGTTGATTTGATAATCAGTAAGGGGCCAGAGCAGGTTGAATTAACAAATTTCGAAGGAAAGACAAGTGATCAAGCCCAGAGTGAATTAACTTCCGCTGGATTGATTGTAAATAGTAATTATGAATACAGTGAAACAGTTCCAATAGGCACCGTCATTTCACAAACTCCGAGTGATGTATCGACGGTTGGAAAAGGCGAGAAGATTGAATTGGTTATTTCTAAAGGTCCTTCTAAAATCTTTATACCTAATGTCTACTCCCTATCAAAACTGGAAGCAACTAAGATTCTTGAGGATCTGGGTTTCAAAGTTGAGTTTAAATACATCGCAAATAGGAAAACTGTTACGGATATGGTTCCGAAGTCTGGAACTGCTGTAACTCCTGGCTCAACCGTGACCATTACCTTAGGGTAAAAAACTCGTCACGATGAGTTAGGGTTTGCTAATGGCCAGCCCAAGAAAACTCCCCCGTTTGGGCGCGCATACTCCAACTTCTGGAGGCATGGCTAAACGTTCGATTGCCTATGCCCAAGAAGTTCGTGCAGAAGCGATTCAGGTATTCGCCTCTAATCCCCGAGGTTGGGCGATGCCCGATGCAAATATCGAAGCCGATACCTTGTTTCGAGATAAGGCGCTCGAACTTGATATTGAAACTTATGTTCATGCACCATTTTTAATTAACCTCGGTTCACCAACGGTAGCTACGTACGAAAATTCAGTTGCATCTACAGCTTATTCACTTCGCAGAGCGCGAGAAATTGGCTCAAAGGGCGCTGTTGTTCATACTGGATCAGCCGTTGACGTTAACTACGTTGATAAAGCGTGGAAACAAATTAAAAAAGGCGTGATGCCAGTGTTGAATAAATTAAAAGATGAAGATCCCTGGCTGCTACTAGAACCGACCGCAGGACAAGGGCAATCCTTAGTTAAAAAGCTAGATGATTTACTTTATTACTTTGAAGCCCTGGAATGGCATCCCAAAGTTGGAGTCTGTCTCGACACATGTCACGTTTTTGCAGCTGGACATGACATCGCTAAAAAAGGTGGGATGACGGAGACTCTCGACCTGCTTGTTAAATTAGTTGGAATTGAGCGCATTAAATTAATTCATACAAATGATTCGATGGATGTCTGTGGTGCGTTGAAAGATCGCCATCAGAATCTTGGCGATGGCGAGATTGGTTTAAAAGCTTTTGAAGAATTGTTGGCTCATCCCGTGGCCCAGAACGCCCCATTGATTCTAGAGACACCAGGTATGGAAGAGAAACATGGCGAGGAAATTGCACTCTTGTCGAAAATGAGAGCCAAGATTAAATGAGAGAGAACAAGGTCTTCTCTTCAATAGCACTGATGGCAGTTGCAGCTATTTGGGGTAGCGCTTTTCTTTCAATGAAGGGCACCTTGGAGCGCCTTGATGTAAATTCATTTCTTACTTGGCGATTTGTCATCGCGACGCTCTTGTTAATTGCGATTCGTCCATCGGTGCTTAAGAAAATTGATCTACCCTTCTTGAAAAAGGGAGTAATCCTTGGTTTGTTTTTAAGTAGTGGATATATTTTTCAATCCTTTGGACTGACTCTGACTACGGTTTCAAATACTGGTTTTATAACTGGCCTATATGTGGTGTTCACTCCAGTTGTTGCTGCGGTGATTCTGCGAAAGAACATAACTTTGGTGGAATGGTTTGCGGTCTTGGTTGCGACTGTCGGTCTTGCGCTACTTTCCTTCAACGGGGTTCAATTCGGAGCTGGTGAATTTCTAGTTCTCATAAGTGCGCTTCTCTTCGCCTTCCATATCGTTGGCCTTGGCGAATGGTCAAAGGGCCTTGATACCTACGCGCTAACAGTTATTCAACTAGGAACCTGCGCAGTGGTTACATTTCTTGCAAGTTTTAAAAGCGGATTCAAGGCGCCACCAGATTCTGGTGTTTGGTGGTCAATTATTTACACCGCCATCTTTGCAACAGCTCTAGCCTTTATCGTTCAAACTTGGGCCCAATCATTTATTGCGCCATCGACAGTTGGCGTTATTTTGGCCGCCGAAGTCGTATTTGCTGCCGCTTTTGGAATTTGGCTACTAAATGAGCCAGTAACACTTCGAATTGCACTTGGGGGCTTGCTGGTTCTGGCTTCTATGTATTTAATTATTCTGCTTGATCAGAGAAAAGAGAGTGCAAAATCTTGAGCCAGCTATCTGATTTTAGATCTGACACCGTAACTAAGCCATCACCTGAAATGCTTGAGGCTATGTCAACAGCCGCTGTTGGCGATGATGTTTTTGGAGATGACCCCACGGTAAACGCTCTGGAGAAAAGAGTTGCGCAAATGTTTGGCAAGGAAGCTGCGCTCTTTGCAGCCACCGGTTCACTCACCAATCAACTTGCTATTCGCTCATTAGTTAAACCGGGCGAAGAGTTACTAACTGAATTAACTTCACATATTGTTCGGGCAGAACTTGGTGCTGGTGCAACCTTTAGTGGCATCACTACACGAACCTGGGAGGGCCATCGGGGATCCTTTAAGGCAAGTGAAGTAATGCGAATCGCTTCACCGGATGCGGGGCCATATTTAGTTTCAACGAAGGCGATTGCAATTGAAAATTCTCATAATTTTGGTGGCGGCTATGTTCAATCATTCGATGAGATCAAAGAACTTCGTAAAGCAAGTTCTGCTGTCGGGATAAACATGCACCTCGATGGTGCAAGAATTTGGAATGCTCATGTCGCTAGTGGAATCGCGCTAAAGGACTTTGGATCACAATTCGACACTATTAGCGTCTGTTTCTCAAAAGGACTCGGCGCACCTATCGGTTCAGCTATTCTTTCAACTTCAGAGCGCATTGCTGATTCGCGCATTTGGCGCAAACGATACGGTGGCGGAATGCGCCAAGTCGGTTTCCTAGCAGCAGCGGCAAATTATGCTCTCGATAACAATATTTCTAGATTGAAGCTCGACCATGCAAATGCAAAAGCGATAGCAGAAGCTTGCGCCGCAATCTCCCCTAGTTTAATTGATTCAACTAGTGTGGAAACAAATATTGTTGCTCTAAATTTATCAGGCACCTCAATCACAGCCAATGAATTGAATAATCAATTGAAGGAAGCAGGAATTCTAGCTGCAGCACTCGGGCCGAAGTTTCTTCGAATCGTAACTCATTTAGATATTACCGAAACTGATCTGGCCAAGATTCTTGAAGCTCTTCCAAAATTACTTAAGCGCGCCCTCGTGGCGTAATAGCCAATCCTTTATCTGCAATCCATAGCCATAATTTCCTAAAGCACCACCACTCTTCACAACTCTGTGGCACGGAATGATTGGGGCGATTAAGTTTCTGGCACAGGCCGTTCCCACGGCACGCACAGCATTGGGTGAGCCTGCCCTGCTTGCTAAATCTGAATACGACCAAGTTTTACCCGCTGGAATCTTTCGCATCGCTTTCCAAATTTCCTGCGAAAATTCGGCACCAGGCTGTCTAACTTTTATCCCACCTAAGGCCGATAAGTCCCCATCGAAATAATCTTTTATCAAATCACTAATTATCGGAAT
>DDMR01000024.1:1233-3098 GCA_002340925.1 Actinobacteria bacterium UBA2541 | reverse complement strand
ACCCGTTCAGTCGCGCCAATAATTGCTACTGACTTAGCTGCCCAGAGTGCGGAAATCGAATTACTCGAGCTTTTCAAAGGTTCGCAAACCCTTCAATCTCTAGAAGTGCTTCAGCATCCCAGAGTCTTGTAACCCCAACTAAAGTCATTGCTGGAAAATTCTTACCGATTAATCGTTGCCAAATCTTCCCAATTTCGCGGGAATTTGCCCGGTAATCCGCAGGATCAACAGAATAAATATTTAACTTAACTAAGTTGTCTGGTGTTCCGCCTGCTTCGCTAAGGGCTGTAAGAAGATTTGTAATAACTTTCTCAAATTGTTCAACGATTCCGTTTCCTTCGATCACACCCTCTTTATTAAGTGCGGTCTGGCCAGCAAGGAAAACTAAAGTTCCACCTTCGACAACAACAGCGTGCGAGAAACCAATTGCTGGAGCCAAGCTCTCTGGATTTATCTTCTTTGCTACCATTTTTATTCTCCTTCAAGAATTTCTGCGTGGCCGGTTATGTTGGGTAAATCGATAAAAGCAATTGCAGCATTAGCTACTTCTTTTGGAGTTAAGAATCTTCCACTGGGCTGCTTAGCTTCTAGGGCAGCTTTAACTTCATTGAAATCTTTTCCGGTTCGTTCAGCAGCTGCCTCTAATGATCGCTTTGTCATCGGAGTATCTACATAGCTTGGACAAACCGCATTTACAGTAATTCCATACTTTGCTAGTTCCGCTGCCGCAGCTCTCACTAATCCAATTACGCCATGCTTTGCAGCGGTATACGCTGAAACATTTGGTTCACCAATTAATCCTGCAGAACTCGCAATAACAATTATGCGCCCAAATTTTGCCTCTTTCATTGCTGGCACAGCAGCACGCAAATATTGGAATGGCGCAGTTAAGTTAATTGCAATCGAGTGCTCCCAAACTTCGTCAGAAGTTTTATCAATTGGAGCCGCACTGCCGTCTCCGGCATTTAAAATTAGAACATCAATTCCACCCCAGGTGGAAATAATCTTTTCTAGTGCGATATTCGCACTCTTTGAATCCGTGACATCTGCGGGAATGATTAAAGTTTTATTTGTTCGCCCAGCGACTATCGCCTCTAAATCCTGTGCTGTTCTGGCGGTTAACGCGACGCTATGTCCAGCATCTAACAATTGAGTTGCAATAGCTTCGCCGATTCCACGACTTGCACCGGTAACCAGAACTCGGAGCGGGGTGTTGCTCATGAATTCTCCGATCATCTGAAAATCACAGTGAAAAAGATAGTTACGTATTTCTTCCGATAGGCAATAATACGACATATGAACCAGAGAGAAGTAATCATCGCAGAAGCAGTTCGAAGCCCCTTTGGCCGATATTTTGGTGGATTATCCAAAGTTCGCCCTGATGATTTGCTTGGCTTCACACTAGCCTCGCTTGCAAAGAAAATTTCTAATCTTGATTTAGAGCGCGTAGATGATGTGATAATCGGTGATTCAAATGGTGCCGGTGAAGATAATAGAAACGTCGCTCGTATGGGTTCTTTACTTGCTGGGTTTCCGGTAACAATTCCAGGTGTAACGATAAACAGACTGTGCGGTTCTGGGGCAGAAGCGATTATTCAAGCCTCACGTGCAATTAGAAGTGGCGACAGTGATTACATAATCGCTGGCGGTGTTGAAGTAATGAGCAGAGCTCCGTGGATTGTCGAGCGCACAAGTAAAGAAGAGCCAACTAGCCCAGTTTTTAATCAATCAACAGTTGGTTGGCGACTTACGAATCCATTATTCCCTGCACATTGGACTGCAAGCTTAGGAAGATGCTCGGAAGAAGTTGCAGAAAGATTTAATATTTCTAGACAGGCACAAGATGAATGGGCGCACCGCTCACA
>DDMR01000024.1:0-1186 GCA_002340925.1 Actinobacteria bacterium UBA2541 | reverse complement strand
AATCAATTCGCGCAGATGGAACGCTAGAGAAATTAGCTTCACTTCCCTCTGTATTTTCAGAGAATGGTGCCGGAACCGCTGGTAACTCATCGCCACTAAATGACGGAAGTGTTGCGATGTTAATAACCGATCGCGCTGGCACAGATAATTTGGGACTAACTGGGATTGGTCGGATTCTTGGCGCACAAGTAACCGCAACAAACCCAAATGAATTTACCTTGGCCCCGGTATCTGCGATTCATAAAGTGCTGGCTCGCACTGGTAAGAAATTTAGTGATATTAAAGTTTGGGAAATCAATGAGGCCTTTGCTTCGATGGTCTTAACTGTTCTACACGAAGTTCCAGAAATTGATTTGGCTAAAGTAAACATCAATGGCGGATCAATTGCGATTGGTCATCCAGTTGGTGCATCGGCTGCCCGAGTTGTAGTTGATTGCGCTCGAGAATTAAAGCGCCAAGGTGGTGGCATTGGTATTGCTGCCGCATGCATTGGCGTTGGTCTGGGCGTTGCCATAGTTGTTGAAGTGAAAGGGTAAAGTGCTCACATGATTGCAGTTAAGGATTTCACTGACGTTACCTACAAAACTGATAGTGGCGTAGGGATAATTACTATTAATCGTCCAGATCGCTACAACGCACTTCGCGGTCGCACAGTTGATGAATTACTTGCAGCTTTTAAATATGCCTGGGTCGATCAAGAAGTTGGTGCCGTTATTTTGACTGGTGCTGGCGAAAAAGCTTTCTGCACTGGCGGCGATCAGAAGGAACGTGCTGCAACAGGTGGATATGGCGAAACCGAAACCGGAATGTTTGAAATTGAAACACTTCACAAATTGATTCGAGCAATTCCAAAACCAGTTATTGCAGCGGTAAATGGCTTTGCAATTGGTGGCGGCCATGTTCTGCACGTGCTCTGCGATCTTTCAATCGCATCGACCAACGCAAAGTTTGGACAAGTTGGCCCACGCGTTGGTTCTTTTGACGCTGGATTTGGTTCAGCATATTTAGCACGCGTTGTTGGCGAAAAGCGGGCACGAGAAATTTGGTTTCTTTGTGAACAATATGACCCAGAAACTGCTGAACGCTGGGGCTTAGTAAATAAAGTCGTCGCGCCAGATCAATTAATGGCTGCTTCGATGGAATGGGCAAAGAAAGTTGCGTCGTTATCTCCTACTGCACTAAAAAC
>DDMR01000014.1:5621-5899 GCA_002340925.1 Actinobacteria bacterium UBA2541 | reverse complement strand
CTATTTGGAGACTCCCGAATAATTGTCATTAAAGAAATCCAAGACCTACCAGCCGAACTCGGTGAAGAAATCACTGCGTATTTAGAATCCCAAGATGAGAGCGTTGAATTAGTTCTTTGGCACAAGGGTGGCGTAAAAGGAAAAGCACTTTTAGAGAAGATCAAGAAAGCAAAACCAACAGTAATACCTTGTGATGTCATAAAAAAAGATGGCGAAAAATCTGACTTTATCCGCGCCGAATTCAAGCGACTTGGCCGACCGATTTCCACCGAAGCAGT
>DDMR01000014.1:4877-5363 GCA_002340925.1 Actinobacteria bacterium UBA2541 | reverse complement strand
GATGTAATGAAATTCCAGAACGGAAGAGTCGAAACAACTGGCTTTGATGTTGCAGATGCAGCGCTAGATGGAAATCGTGATGTTGCTTTAATTTCGCTGCGAAATGCTCTTGCAACCGGAACCGATCCAGTTCTCATCACCAGCGCACTCGCTGGCTCGCTTCGAACTCTGGCAAAAGTTTCTGGAGCATCCCGGGGCGTGAAATCTTTTGATTTAGCTGGGCCATTGGGCCTTGCACCATGGCAGATTGATAAAGCTCGCAGACAACTTTCAAAATGGACGCCTGCAACCTTGGCGGGGGCGGTAGTGGCCGTGGCTCAAGCCGATGCCGACATCAAAGGCGCCGCAGTCGATCCAATCCACTCGCTAGAGCGTGCGATTATTGCCATCACATCTCGAGTTTGAGTAGTAGACCCCTTCGCTGGTAATCTGCGCGTCTGCCTGGCAGAAGCCAAGGCTTAGATTTCAAGAGATTAGAAGGTAGTT
>DDMR01000014.1:2692-4827 GCA_002340925.1 Actinobacteria bacterium UBA2541 | reverse complement strand
CGAAAAGGCTCAAATTCGTAACAAGTCTGCTCGTTCAGCGATCAAGACCGCGATCCGTCGTTTCCGTGATGCAGTCACTGCCGGAGACAGCAAGGTAATTGCAGAAGAACTTCGTTTAGCTTCAAAGACACTTGATGTTGCAGTGAGCAGCGGCGTAATGCATGCAAACGCAGCAGCAAACAGAAAGTCAGCGATGGCTAAGCAAGCTAACAAAGCTGGCGCTAAGTAATTCTTGTTTTACCCAAATCTATTTTCAAATAAGTTTCGGCGAATAATCTCGGGGGATAAATGCCTGCCATTGATTTAGCCAAAGCGCCACAACCAGCCTCAACCAATCCAGCGCAGATTCGTAATTTCTGCATCATTGCCCACATCGATCACGGCAAATCAACACTTGCCGATCGCATGCTCGGAATCACCGAAGTTGTCGAACAGCGCAATATGCGCGCCCAATATCTAGACCGCATGGATATCGAACGCGAACGCGGAATCACAATCAAGAGCCAAGCAGTCCGTCTGCCATGGCGTTCTGGAATCGATGGCCAGGAATACATCCTCAACATGATCGATACCCCAGGTCACGTCGACTTTACCTATGAAGTTTCCAGATCTCTTGCTGCCTGCGAAGGTGCAGTTCTCTTGGTCGATTGTGCGCAAGGAATTGAAGCCCAAACTCTTGCAAACCTTTATCTTGCAATGGAGAACAACCTCACAATTATTCCGGTTCTAAATAAAATTGATTTGCCTGCAGCGCAACCAGAAAAATTTGCTGAAGAGCTTGCGAAGTTAATCGGTTGCCAACCAGAAGATTGCTTACGCGTTTCTGGAAAAACTGGTGAAGGTGTTACCGAACTTCTAGATCAAATAGTTAAACAAATCCCGGCACCAGTTGGCGATGCAAATGCACCAGCCCGCGCACTAATCTTTGACTCGGTTTATGACACCTATCGCGGTGTTGTTACATACGTTCGTGTAGTCGACGGACACCTTTCTACTCGCGACCAAATCCAAATGTTCTCGACCGGTGTTCGCCACGAAATGCTTGAAGTTGGCGTGATTTCGCCAGAGCCTGTTGTCAGCAAAGGACTTGGTGTTGGCGAAGTAGGTTACGTAATTACTGGCGTTAAAGATGTTCGCCAATCTCGAGTCGGCGACACAATCACGACTTATCACAACCCAACAGCTAAAGCCCTTGCCGGATATAAAGATCCAAAACCAATGGTTTTCTCTGGCCTATTCCCATTGGATGGCGCCGAATATCCAATGCTTCGTGAAGCGTTAGATAAGTTGCAACTTAATGATGCCGCCCTTGTTTACGAACCAGAAACTTCTGCCGCACTTGGTTTCGGATTCCGTTGTGGCTTCTTAGGTTTATTACATATGGAAATCGTGCGCGAACGTTTAGAACGCGAAGCCGGTTTATCTCTAATCTCAACCGCACCAAGCGTGGTTTATCGCGTTGTTAAGGGCGATGGCAAAGAGATGATTGTTACAAACCCATCTGAATTTCCAAATGAGAAAATTGAAGCGGTATTCGAACCAATTGTTCGTGCAACCGTATTGGCTCCATCTGAATTTATCGGCGCAATCATGGAACTCTGCCAAGAACGTCGTGGTTCATTGCTGGGCATGGATTATCTATCTGAGGATCGCGTAGAAATTCGCTACACCTTGCCACTTGCTGAAATTGTCTTCGACTTCTTCGACCAACTTAAGTCAAAGACTCGTGGATATGCATCGCTAGATTACGAGGCAATTGGCGAAGCCGAAGGTGACTTAGTAAAGGTCGATATCTTGCTGCAGAGTGAGGGCGTAGATGCATTTAGCGCCATCGTTCACAAAGACAAGGCTTACGCATATGGCGTAATGATGACGACAAAGCTTCGTGAATTAATTCCAAGGCAGCAATTCGAAGTCCCAATCCAGGCGGCAATTGGATCAAGAATTATCGCCCGCGAAAGTATTCGTGCGATTCGCAAGGACGTTCTTGCTAAGTGTTACGGTGGCGATATCTCACGTAAGCGCAAACTTCTTGAGAAGCAGAAAGAAGGTAAGAAGCGCATGAAGATGGTTGGCCGCGTTGAAGTTCCGCAAGAGGCATTCATCGCAGCGCTTACAACCGATGCTGATGTTGA
>DDMR01000014.1:0-2488 GCA_002340925.1 Actinobacteria bacterium UBA2541 | reverse complement strand
TAGTTGCAAAAAGCCTTCTGGTTGCTCTTCCTTTAACTCTAATTCCAGCACTGGCCATTTCAGCCCCGAAAGTAACTCCTGGCACAACCTGCAAGGTGAATAAACAATCAGTTACTTATCTAAAGAAGACTTATACCTGCGTTAAATCTGGAAAGAAATTGGTTTGGAAAAAGGCAGCAAAAGTTTCAGCCCCGGTTCCTACTAAGCAAAAAGTAGTCTTCACTCCATGGGCAACAGAATTTGATACCCAATTGATGATTGAAGCGGCCCTAGATGCGACCAATGAGTATTTTGGTGAGGTAAAGCCAAGCAATTCGTATGAAATGAATATCGATTCAGCTATCACTGCGGACGACCGCGCTTGGATAACTCGAGTGCTGGATTATGTAAACGGAGCTTTCTCTAACTTCGAACGCGAGAAGGTTAGAGTTTTTCTAGGATCAAATCATGACTGGTCAGCAAATACTTTACGAGCTGAAAATCTTTGGGTTGGCGATCGTAATTCGCCCTTCCCATGCGGCCCAGGACTTCTTGATGCTTATTGTGCTGAGCGAAATATAGTTTTACTCATTTACAGTGACATGTATTCAGGTAAGACAAAAACTAGATGGGATGTTGGTCGGCGATCCACACCTGCTCATGAGATGTTCCATACGGTTCAATTTGCTCTTGCTGGACCAAATGTTGGGGGATCAGAACCAACCCATATCCCAAGATGGTTAATGGAGGGGAGTGCAAATTATTTCGGGTATTACATCAACGAAAAGCTAGGGTTTGATATTTACCTAAGTGGCAGAAATCAGGAAGTTACTAATAACACCGCATACAGAAGTCTTTATTCTTTATCGTATTATGATAATTTTGAATCCAATCCATATGGAATAGGCCAGGCAGCAACCGAGTATTTGGTGGCTTCAGCGGGATTTGAGAAATTCTTAAATATTTGGAAATTCACCAAAAGCGAGCAAAACTTTGAAAAGGGTTTCAAGAAGGCTATAGGTATAGATATTTCCGATTTCTATTCGAAGTTCGAAGTAGCTAGATCAAGCATGAAAATAGGTTCGTCCTAACGATCGGCACTGATATTTATGAGGCAAAGGGGAAGGCCAAAGGTTACTTTCTAATACACTTTTCCAATGCGAAGAAAGGCCCTGGTTGCAAAGTGTCTCCTAATATCTCTTATCTTTACAAGTGTGCCAACGCAGACTTATTCAGCAGATAAAATCAGGTCAGGAGCGGCATGTAAGCTTAATAAGCAGTCTGTTACCTATCTCAAGAAAACTTATATCTGTACTAAATCTGGGAAAAAGTTAATTTGGCGCAATGAAAGGATGAAATCAGCCCCAAAAGCCTCTCAAGCACCGGCTCCAGTTGGAGCTAAAGCAGATTCTCTAAACTTTAAGAACCCAATGATTTATAACGTCAAAGGTAATCAGTTGATTCGAAAAAGTGACTCTGGAGATTACTTTGAATCAGATTCTCGTGCACAATCAGCCTTTAATCCTATACGCATAAAGGCCTACCAAGAACTTAACCCTTCGAATATGGATAAATCTCACCCAAATATTAATTTCATATATTCCATTTCAGATTCATTTCCTTCATTCTTGGTTGAGCACTCAAAGCGCGAATTAGATGAGGCAGCTTCATTGTGGAACAGTTATTTCGACCGTAAGGTTGACGTTAATGTTTATCTCGTTACAGAAAAAGACAGAGAGGCAATCAAAACTAATTCCTGGCTGCAACGAAACTTGCCTAACGTTTTCACAAGATTTGAAGAAAAACGAGAGCGACCATTTATTGCTGGTGGAGGCGGTTATTGGAATGGAAACACAGGCTGGAGCGGTAACATCTATTTAGCAACAGCATCATATTTTGACCACACCTACGTGAACTACGAATGGCCAGCGATTGCAAAACATGAATTCGTGCATCTCGTTCAAGATTATGCATTTGCTAAAAATGGAAGAGTCCGCGGAGATGAATCTGAGTGGATGGCAATTCAGCCACAGAATTTTCGTGAAGGTTCAGCAAATACAATCGGATATCTAACTGCCTTCAGAAATCTGGGCTGGTCAAGTGACGCGCTGGACTGGCTCACTTGGGATAGGGCAAGGAACACTAGCAAGTGGAAGTCCGTTGGATCTATCAAGGAAGTGCGAGAACTGATTTCGGCCACTGATGTTGGTTCACCAAATGAAGCATTTCAGCAGTCATATGGCGTTGGGGCGCTAATGTATGAATGGGTAATTGGAACATACGGATTCGCGGGCTATAAAAAATTGTTGGATAATTTCCCGGTAGCGACTAACTTCGATCAAAGCGTTCAGAGAGCACTTGGAATAAGTAAGGATACTTTTTACGATCGGGTCTCTGCCTATGTTTATAAAGAGTACTCCAGAGTTTTTTCCTAGAAAATGTCTCTCTCGTTTTACATTCATATTCCATATTGCGTTAAGCGATGTGGTTACTGTGATTTCAATACCTA
>DDMR01000044.1 GCA_002340925.1 Actinobacteria bacterium UBA2541 | reverse complement strand
AGCGCAATTTGGGTTGTTGATACTAAGAAGGAGCACCTAGCTGTTGCAGAAGCACACAAGCTTGGTATTCCAGTTGTGGCAATCTTGGATACAAACTGCGATCCAGATGAAGTTGACTACAAGATTCCTGGTAACGATGATGCGATTCGTTCAATTGCACTTCTAACTCGAGTTATAACTGATGCTGCTGTTGCTGGTCTTGCTGCTCGTTCAGCAAATGCCGCAGCTGCTGCTGATAAGGCAGCTCCAGTTGCTAAGGATGCAGAACCACTTGCTGATTGGGAGAAAGAACTAATCACAACACCAGAGACCACAGCAACGGCTACAGAAGCAACTACACAAGTAACAGGAGAATAATTAAATTGGCTTACACAGCAGAAGATGTAAAAAGATTACGTGAAGCAACAGCTGCCGGAATGCTTGATTGCAAGAAGGCGTTGGATGAAGCAAATGGCGATTACGACAAGGCCGTTGAGATCATCCGCGTTAAAGGGCAAAAAGGCGTTACTAAGCGCGAAGGTCGCACAACATCAAATGGCTTAGTTCTTGCAAAGGCTGAAGGCGATGTTGGTGTGATGCTTGAACTTAACTGCGAAACAGATTTCGTGGCTAAGGGCGATCGATTCCAAGAGCTAGCAAATGAATTACTTGCACATTTACTATCAAGTAAAATTGATGGGATTGCAGAGTTCAGCGCTTCAAAGATGGCAAACGGTAAGACGGTTCAGGAAGTAATCGATGAAGGTAATGCGACTCTTGGTGAGAAGATTGAACTTCGCCGAGTTGCAGTTCTTCAAGGTTCTCCGGTATCGCTTTACCTACACCGCACAAGCCCAGACTTGCCACCACAAGTTGGTGTCTTGGTTCAGCTTGCTAAGGAAGCAGTCGATGCTGGTAAAGATATTGCACAACACATTGCAGCGTTCGCGCCACAATTTGTTCGTCGCGAAGATATTCCTGCCGAAAGCATTGCGACCGAGCGTCGTATTGCTGAAGAGACTGCCCGCGCAGAGGGTAAGCCAGAGGCATCAATCTCAAAGATTGTCGAAGGTCGTATAACCGGTTTCGTTAAGGAAGTTAGCTTGCTCGAGCAAGCCTTCGCTAAAGATGCCAAGAAGACCGTTCAGCAAATCGCAGATGAGGCAAAGACAGCCGTGTCGGCATTTCACCGATTCCGAGTTGGACAGTAATCTCGCCTCATTAGAACTAGTTTGAAATAGTAGATAAGGAGCACTTAAATATGGCCCGCAAAGGTTATAAGAGAGTGCTCGTTAAACTTTCTGGCGAAGTTTTTGGTGGCGAAAAAGGTATCGGTGTTGATCCCGATGTTGTTCATGATGTTGCATCCCAAATTGCAGAAGTAGTGCGTGGTGGAACTCAAATTGGAATTGTTGTTGGTGGCGGTAATTACTTCCGTGGTGCCGAACTACAACAACGCGGAATGGATCGCGCTCGCGCCGACTATATGGGAATGCTCGGAACAGTTATGAACTGTTTAGCACTTCAAGATTTTCTAGAAAAAGAGGGTATTGATACCCGAGTTCAAACCGCAATAACCATGGGACAAGTTGCCGAACCATATATCCCACGTCGCGCAATCCGACATTTAGAAAAAGGTCGCGTAGTTATTTTTGGTGCTGGCGCAGGAATGCCATTCTTCACAACTGACACCGTTGCTGCTCAACGTGCTCTCGAAGTTTCAGCCGAGGCCCTGCTTCTTGCAAAGAGTGGTGTCGACGGTGTTTATTCTGCAGATCCTAAGAAGGATCCTTCAGCAGTTAAGTATCAGACCATAAGTTTTGATGATGTTCTATCCAAGTCACTTGCAGTTGCAGATGCCGCCGCATTTAGCTTGTGCCGCGAAAATAAACTTCCGATTGTTGTTTTCGATTTGAAGAATAAGGGCAATATCGCACGCGCAGTCCGCGGTGATAGCGTCGGAACGTTAGTTTCTTAAGGGGATCACATGAGCGACATTTCAACAGCACTAAGCGATGCGACTTCGAAGATGAATAAAGCTGTCGAAGTAGCCAAAGAAGATTTTGGCGCAATTCGCACTGGTCGCGCTCATCCTGCGATGTTCTCTAAAATAGTTGTTGACTACTACGGCACTATGACACCGCTGTCACAACTGGCATCATTTCAAGTTCCAGAACCACGAATGGCAATTGTTTCGCCTTTCGACAAGGGCGCTTCTGCTGCAATTGAAAAGGCGATTCGCGAATCAGATTTAGGAGTAAATCCAGCATCTGATGGTGGCGTTATTCGAGTAAATTTTCCGCAACTTACTGAAGAGCGTCGTAAGGATTACATCAAAGTAGCGCGCACTAAAGCGGAAGAGTCTCGAGTTTCGATTCGCAATATCCGACGCACTGCAAAAGAAGCTATG
Source organism: Actinobacteria bacterium UBA2541 (assembly GCA_002340925.1). Taxonomy (GTDB): domain Bacteria; phylum Actinomycetota; class Actinomycetes; order Nanopelagicales; family Nanopelagicaceae; genus AAA044-D11. The sequence continues at coordinate 5,304 of DDMR01000044.1, read as the reverse complement.
GAGAAATTAGAGAAAGATGGCCTAGCCGGAAAAGATGATGTTGCTCGAGGTGAGAAAGATTTAGAGAAGATTACTTCAGATCACGTAGTAAAAATTGATGAGCTTTTGAAACATAAGGAAGCCGAACTTCTCGAAGTTTAAATTATGGATGACTTTCATTCGCTAAATGAGGCGATAAATAAAAAAGCTGGGCGAAAGTTAGGTCCATCCATCTTGGTATCGCTTGCAATCCTTGCAGTTGTTTTCCTAACGATTTCATTTGCACCACCACTATTTGCAATTTTTGCGTGGGTTGCAATTTTGCTTGCTGGTCGTGAACTCACACGAGCTTATCGAGCCGGTGGAATTGATCTGCCGGATAATGCTATTTCTGTTGCAATTACCCTGTTGCTTGCCGCCGCTTGGTTTGGACGAGTTTCTGGATTAGCAGTTGCGATTGCAATTGCGATTCCTTGTGTTCTGGTTTACATACTGCTGCGAGATCCAAAAGATTTTGTTCGCAAATCAACCGCGGCAGCATTCGCTATTTTCTATCTCGCATTTCTCGGTGGTTTCATTCTTTTATTGGCTCATGACAAGGATGGACTTGCCCGTATCTTCACTTTGGTAGTTCTGGTCAGCTGCAACGACACCTTCGCCTATCTTTTTGGAGTCTTAATTGGCAAGCATCCACTTGCTCCACAAATTAGCCCGAAGAAAACTTGGGAAGGCCTAATTGGTTCAGTAATCACAACAACAATTGGTTCTGCTCTAGTCTTCGAATTTGCACTCGACCACAATTGGTGGATCGGTGCTGCTATCGGACTCGGCGCAGTGGTTACTGCAACCTGTGGCGACTTAATCGAATCAGCGGTTAAGCGAGACCTCTCAATCAAAGATATGGGAACTATCTTGCCGGGACATGGTGGAATTCTTGATCGCATTGACTCAGTTTTATTTACCGGACCAGCAGTCTGGTTCGCTCTCGAATTCATTAAGCACTTTAATTTATGAGCGAGATTAAATTAGTTTTTGACGAGCCTAAACAACGCGTTAAACCACCACAACATTTCTCAGATCTAGATCCAGATGGTCGCAAGGCCAGAGCGGTTGAATTGGGCATCCCAGCGTTTCGGGCCAATCAAATGGCAGTGCATTTCTTTACGCATTTCAATGACGAGCCAGATACCTGGACCGATATTCCAAAGAATTTGCGCGAAACTTTAGCCAAGGAATTCGTTCCAAAATTGATCACCTTGGTTCGTTCGGTGACTACAGATAGCGGTAAGACTCGTAAGGATTTGTGGCGACTGCACGATGGCGTATTGGTCGAGAGCGTTCTCATGCGATATACCGACCGCACAACAGTATGTATTTCATCGCAAGCAGGTTGTGGAATGAATTGTCCGTTCTGCGCCACTGGCCAGGCCGGCTTAACTCGCAACCTAACGGCTGGTGAAATCACAGCACAAGTAGTTGCTGCCGCACGTATCTGCGCAGCGGGCGAATTGCCTGGTGGCGAAACTCGACTTTCAAATGTTGTATTCATGGGCATGGGCGAACCGATGGCGAATTACAACTCGGTTATGCGTTCGATCCGAAATATAACAACGGCACAACCAGATGGTCTTGGTATTAGTGCTCGTTCGGTAACGCTTTCGACTGTTGGTTTAGTTAATGGAATCGAAAAACTCTGTGACGAGGGAATCCCAGTAACTCTGGCAGTTTCCTTACATACTCCTGATGATGAACTGCGAGACACCTTGGTTCCGATAAATTCGCGGTGGAAAGTTCGCGAAGTTTTGGCCGCCGCTGATAAATATGAAGCAAAAACTGGCCGAAGGTATTCAATTGAATATGCGTTAATTCGAGATATCAACGATCAAGCTTGGCGGGCAGATTTATTGGGACGTCTTCTAAAGAATAGAAATGCTCATGTGAACTTAATCCCGCTAAATCCGACCCCTGGATCTAAGTGGACCGCCTCAAGACCCGAGGATGAAGCCGAATTCGTTCGAGTCCTGGAAGGTTACAAAGTTGCGGTCACCGTTCGCGACACCAGAGGCCGAGAAATTGATGGGGCATGTGGTCAATTGGCCGCGTCCGAGATAATCTCTGAGGCATGAAAAAGCTAAATAACTTTATTGATGGAAAACCCCTGCCAGCAAAGTCTGGCGCGACTAGTGAAATTATTAATCCAGCAACGGGATCTGCATATGCAACAGCGCCAGTTTCTGGAGCAGCAGATGTTGACAGTGCGTTAAGCGCTGCAAGTAAAGCATTTGTCGAATGGCGTGAAACAACACCAGCAGAACGTCAGCGCGCATTGAATAAAATAGCTGATGCACTTGAAGCTAGAAGTGAAGAGATTATTGCAATTGAAGTCGAGAACACTGGAAAGCCAGTTTCATTGACAACATCCGAAGAAGTTCCACCAATGTTGGATCAGATTCGATTCTTTGCAGGTGCCGCGCGAAATCTCGAGGGTAAATCTGCCGGTGAATATATGCGTGGAATGACCTCATTTATCCGCCGCGAACCAATCGGAGTTTGTGCGCAAGTGACCCCATGGAATTACCCAATGATGATGGCGGTCTGGAAGTGGGCCCCGGCAATTGCGGCAGGAAATACTGTTGTTCTAAAGCCAAGTGATACGACTCCGGCATCAACAGTATTCATGGCTGAAGTTATGTCGGAATTCTTACCAAATGGCGTCTTCAATGTTATTTGTGGCGATCGTGAAACTGGTCGCGCACTAGTAGAACATCAAACTCCTGCAATGGTTTCAATTACTGGTTCGGTTCGCGCTGGTATTGAAGTTGCTAAATCTGCAGCAAATGATTTGAAGAGAGTTCACCTTGAACTTGGTGGCAAAGCACCTGTTGTCGTTTTCGACGATGCAAATCTTGAAACTGCTGCTGAAAATATTGCAACAACTGGATATTTCAATGCTGGTCAAGATTGCACAGCGGCCACTCGCGTAATTGTGCAAGAGAGTGTTTACGATAAGTTTGTTGAACTTCTAGCCGCGCAGGCAAAGAACAACATAGCAACTGGAAGCCCTGACGAAGATGTGCTTTACGGTGCGCTAAACAATGCCGACCAGCTTGCTCGAGTATCTGGCTTTGTAGATCGCACACCAAGCCATGCCAAGATTGTTGCCGGCGGAAGCAAGGTGGATCGCCCAGGATATTTCTTCGCCCCAACTGTTATCGCTGGCCTGCGTCAAGATGACGAGATGATTCAGAATGAAATCTTTGGTCCAGTTATTACGGTGCAGAAATTCAAAGATGAAGCCGAAGCGGTTGCGATGGCCAATGGCGTTGCTTATGGCCTAGCTTCGAGTGTCTGGACCAGCAATCACGGTCGTGCCATGCGGATGGCGAAGGCCTTTGACTTTGGTTGTGTCTGGATAAATACCCATATTCCAATCGTCGCGGAAATGCCACATGGTGGCTTTAAGCGCTCTGGTTACGGCAAGGATCTTTCAAGCTATGGCTTCGAGGATTACACCCGAATCAAACACGTGATGACTAATTTGGGAATATAGGGAAGTAAATTGACAATTTTTGCTCAGTTTAGGCAATAATAATGACGCTCGTTCAGACTCGCCTAGATTTGTTCGAGAGCCTTGCAAACTAAATAAGAGATTTCATAACCATTTGTTCAATTCAAACCCTTGAGGAGCCCAGAGCATGAAAGAAAAAAACATACTGTCACCGGAAGCAAAGTCAATTATTAATTCCAAGCTAACAAGGCGAACACTCTTTGCTGGAGTTGGTGGACTTTCAGCAGCAACGCTCTTAGCATCTTGTGGTGCCGATGCAAGTAAAGAGGTGGCAGGCGGAATTGCTGAAGATGTAGGTGGAACGGTTCGTTGGGCAAATTGGTCGGCTTACTTAGATGCAAAGCGCGTAAATGGTTCAAGAACATATCCAACTTTAGAGGCTTTCATATCATCATCTGGAATTGATGTGGATTATTTAGTTGATGTAAATGATAATGATGAATTTTATGGGAAAGTTCAAGGCCAGTTAAAGCTCGGCAAAGATATTGGTTATGACATTGTTACGCTAACCGACTGGATGACAGATCGTTGGATACGCCTGGGATATACCCAAACTTTAGATGAAGCAAATATGCCAAATAAGGGAAATATTCTTCCAAGTTTGAGCAATGTAGGTTTTGATCCTGGCCGCAAACAATCACTAACTTGGCAATCTGGCTTTGCCGGATTTGGTTGGAATAAGGAACTAGTTCCTGGTGGAATTAATTCCGTAGAACAACTATTTGATAAGAAAAATAAAGGCAGAATTGAAGTTCTGAGTGAAATGCGCGACACCATGGGCATCATCCTTCAGTATCAGGGCGTTGATATCACTAAGCCATTCACTGAAGATCAATTTATGAATGCCATTGACTTCCTAGAGAAGCAAATTAGTGATGGAATTATTCGTCAGGTTAAAGGAAATGACTATCTGGAAGATATGGCAATTGGTGATGCAATTGCGGTTATCGGCTGGAGTGGCGATATCTTCTCTCTAAATGCTGAAGAGGGTGACAAATTCGAATTTGCTATCCCAGAATCTGGTGGAACTCTTTGGAGCGATAATATGATGATCGCATCTACATCAAGCAATAAATCAAACTCAGAAAAGCTAATGGATTATTACTATGATCCTAAAGTCGCTGCTGAAGTTGCAGCTTGGGTTAATTACATCTGCCCAGTAGTTGGGGCGCAGGCTGAGATGGAGAAAATTGATCCAGAGCTTGCCAATAGCAATTTCATATTCCCAGATGAGGCTACTTTGTCTAAGGTGTCGGTATTCCGTTCACTGAATTTCGAAGAAGAAGTTAAATTCTCTGAGGCATTCCAGATGGCTAGTGGAAATTAAGTATGGGTGATGAAGTCTCAAAATTTGTTCAGGGTGATCTGAAGTTAGTAAATCTAACTAAGGAATTTGGAGACTTCAAAGCGGTTGATGATTTAACTCTCACAATCCCAAAGGGTTCATTCTTTGCTTTATTGGGCCCTTCGGGTTGTGGTAAAACCACGACGCTAAGAATGATTGCAGGTCTGGAAGAGCCAACAAGCGGAACAATAAGTATTGGTGATAAAAACATCACCGACTTAAAGTCATACAGTCGTCCCGTTAATACTGTTTTTCAGAACTATGCTCTCTTTCCACATCTCTCAATCTTTGAAAATGTTGCATTTGGACTGCGCAGACGTGGCATAAAAGATGTTAAAGAGACGGTCATGAAGGCCCTTGAGCTTGTAGAGCTAGGTCACCTAAAAGATCGTAAACCTGCTCAACTTTCTGG
>DDMR01000064.1:3646-5533 GCA_002340925.1 Actinobacteria bacterium UBA2541 | reverse complement strand
GAAACTGAAGCGATTGTGAACCATGTTAAATCGCAATTACAACCGGTGTACCGTCTTGATTTAACTGCTCCAGTAAAGGCTCATATTATTGAAGATGATATTGGCGATGACATGGATCTCTTGTTGCAAGCGGTGCAATTAGTTGTCTCAACACAATTTGGTTCGACATCCATGTTGCAACGTAAATTACGAATTGGTTTTGCAAAAGCTGGCAGATTAATGGATTTAATGGAGAGCCGCGGCATTGTTGGGCCGACGGAAGGTTCTAAGGCGCGAACCGTTTTAATTACCGCTGAGCAGATGCCCGAAGTTCTTGAGCAATTGCAGGGAAATCTCTGATACAAAAGTTGTAATTCAGCGTGAGCTAACCCTCTGGGGTCAGTTTTCGGGGTGAATTCACCTCTTGGTCAAACTCGGACTTGTCCTAAGGCGCCTTCAGGTTTTACTCTTAGGGCCCTGGAAATCCCCTTCCATGTTGCTTTAACAGCAAGTTCTCCGCAAAAGGAAAATAAATGAGTTTAGAAAATCTAACTCTCGGCACCGAAATTCGTGATGCTCGCGAAGGTGCTGGCTTTTCAGTGGCGAAAATTGCCCAAATTACGCGAATTCGTGAAACCTTAATCAAGGATATTGAATCCGATAAATTCGAGAGCTGTGGCGGCAATGCATATGCGCGTGGACATATCCGAACAATTGCAAAAGTTTTAAACTTAAATGCTGATTTACTTATCGAGAAATTTGCACAGACCACTGGTGACTTTGATCGACCAATGGTTGATTTGCTCGAAGAGAATAATGTAATTAAGCAACGTGCTCCTCGTCCTGAAATTTCATTTAAAGCCTTAGCGTCAGTCGCTGCCGGAGTCGTTGCACTCTTGATTGCAGTGCCAGCAGTAATCTCACTCTTCCCAAATGACACGACCTCACCTTTGGCTCCGTCAAGCCAAGGTCCGGCCCCTTCAACGACTGAACAGAACTCGCAAGTTGTCGCTTCAGCGACCTCCGGAGTTTCGCTAGTTGTTTCAGGTATTTCTGGAAAATCTTGGATTGGAATCCAAGATGCAAGTGGAGCTCAAATGTTTAGCGGCTCAATCAAGGCTGGAGAAGTAAAATCCTTTAGTGAGGATCAATTTATACATGCAATAATTGGAAATGCTGCGGCAGTTTCGCTCAATGTAAATGGCCAAGAGATTGGAACACCTGGCGGAGTCGGGGAAGTAGTTCATCTTTCATTCACTCCAAATGGTTCAAATAACGGTTAAGTACAACTTAAAACTTAACCCACTGTAAGATGGCGCAGATGAGCGTCGAGAATTTAGATAGCAACCTAGCCGTAAAGGCGCCTCGCACCGTTGCACTCGTAACCCTTGGATGCGCACGCAACGAAGTTGACTCCGAGGAACTTGCCGGAAGATTATCTGCAGATGGCTGGACCCTAGTTTCTGATCCAGCACTCGCCGAGGTAGCGCTAGTTAATACTTGCGGATTTATTGAAAGCGCCAAAAAAGATTCAGTTGATGCGTTATTAGAGGCGCATTCCCTTAAGACTAATGGCATCACGAAAGCCGTTGTTGCAGTTGGTTGTATGGCCGAGAGATATGGGAACGAACTATCTGAGGCGCTTCCAGAGGCGGATGCAATTCTAGGTTTCGATGATTATGAAGATATCTCGATGAGATTGCAGACAATTATTGGTGGCGGCTCGATTGCAGCGCACAAGCCAAAAGATCGTCGGGCGCTGCTGCCGATCGCACCTGCCGATCGACAGAACTTAAGTCAGCCCAACCAAATCCTTTCCCGTAAGCGATTAGATTCGGCACCTATCGCGCCGCTAAAGATTGCATCTGGATGTGATCGTAGATGTTCATTCTGCGCGATTCCAATGTT
>DDMR01000064.1:864-3523 GCA_002340925.1 Actinobacteria bacterium UBA2541 | reverse complement strand
TATCTGCAACCAGCCGAAATGCGACCATCGCTTATCCAAGCAATGATTTCAGTTCCTAAAGTTGTTCCCTATTTTGATCTCTCGTTTCAGCATGCAAGCCCAACAGTTCTGCGTCGCATGCGCCGCTTCGGTGATACCGAGTCTTTCCTCCATTTAATTACTCAAATTCGTGCGCTCTCGCCACAAGCCGGAATCCGCTCAAATGTAATTGTTGGATTTCCTGGTGAGACCCAAGAAGAGTTTGACGAGCTAGTAGACTTTTTATCACGGGCCAGACTTGATGCAATTGGGGTATTTGGTTACTCAGATGAAGATAAGACCGAAGCCCTCACCCTTGAAGACAAAGTGGATCAAGATGTAATTAATTCCCGAGTAGAACTACTTTCAAAATTAGTTGATGAGTTTTTAATGCAACGTGCCGAAGAGCGAATCGGAGAGCATGTTCGAGTTCTAATTGAAGATGAAGATACCCAAGAAGGTCGAGCGGAACACCAGGGGCCTGAAGTCGATGGCTCTACCTTTGTTACAGGTCGCGCGAAATATAAAGTTGGCGAGTATGTTGATGCAGTAGTTACCGAAGTTTCTGGCGTAGATTTAATTGCAGTGCCGTTATGAAATTACTAAATCTTCCAAACGCCTTAACAATTTCTCGCCTGCTTGCAGTTCCATTCTGTTGTTATGCTCTTTTTAAGAATGGTGGCGATGATTGGGTCTGGCAGATAATTGCCTGGACTGGATTTTTCCTAGTAGGTCTAACAGATTTTCTAGATGGCCGGATTGCTCGCTCGCGCAAACAAATCACAAGTTTCGGAACTTTCCTTGATCCAGTGGCAGATAAAATTGCAATAGGGGCCGCCATGGTCGGTCTATCGATGCAGGGAAAGTTGTGGTGGTGGGTCACAATTTTGATTCTGGTCCGTGAAGTTTCTGTGACGGTTCTGCGGTTAACAGTTATCAAAGAGGGCGTGATTCCGGCAAGCAAAGGCGGAAAACTTAAGGCAGCTTTCCAGGGCTTTGGAGTCGGCTTCTATATTCTGCCGCTACCAACCTGGCTACATATCCCAAGAGATGCCTTCATGGCGATTGCAATCTATTTAACAATAAAGACCGGCTATGACTATTTCAAGAATGTCATCAAGAAGTAAGGCGCGCAATGAAAAATACTGAACTGGCAGAGACCGTTGTAAAACAATTGATAAGAGCCGGTAAGACAGTAGCTGTGGCCGAGTCCTTAACTGGCGGCGGATTAGGTGCAGCAATTACCGAGATAGCAGGATCTTCCGAAGTTTTTCTTGGTGGAATCACAGCCTATAGCGATGCCAGCAAGACAAAGTTATTGGATGTCCCAAAAAAACTAATTACAAAATATACGGCGGTTTCTGAAGAAGTCGCAAAAGAAATGGCAACCAGCGCCCGCAACTTATTTAAAACAGATTATGCAATTTCTACTACCGGAGTCGCCGGCCCAGGTAAGGCCTATGGCAAAAGCGCTGGCACTGTTTGGTTGGCCATTGCTAGCAAAAAGGAGGTCATAGCCGTTGAACTTTCGATTTCCGGTGATCGCGCCACGGTAAGAAATGCCACAATTGAGAGCGCATTGGCCACTTTTTCGCGTATCCTTAGCCTGTGACCCAAGTAAAAGAAGTAACCCTGTTGCGCACCCATATTGGTAGCGCACTTCGTCAAGCCCGCATTTCCCAGGGTCGCACACTTCGCGATGTCGCAAAAGGCGCTCGCGTTTCTCTTGGTTATCTCTCTGAAGTAGAACGTGGTCAGAAGGAAGCTTCATCCGAACTTTTGAATTCAATCTGCCAAGCTCTCGATCTCTCGCTTCTTACAGTTATGTCCGATGTAACAATTGCACTTCGCACAACAGAGGCTCCATCACTCAGCGTTGTAGAAGCCGCCGCTTAGCTTTCTGCTGGCGACGATATTTCCGGATAGCGCCAAAAATCCAATGACTTTAGCCCCAGCCCAACGCTCCCGAACCGCAATCTTGTTGGGTGCAAAAATCGTTATCACCGAGGTCGGTTCTTATGAATCCAATATGGTCGATATTGCAGCTCGCGCCCAAGTTTCAAGAGCAACGGTCTATAACCACTTTGCAGATAAAGAAGAGATGATGCTTAGCCTTCTAGAATCTGAAATCCTACGTCTCGCCGATTTAGCTAAGAGTGCGCCATCGCCAAAGGATGCGCTAGTGATTCTTTCGCGAGAGATTTCAGGGGATCCGGCCCTACGCAAAATGACGGTGACAGATCCAACAGAAATCGCCGCCTTCGTAACTATTGGCACACATCCACTATGGGCTTTGGTCCAAGAGTCACTGACCAAGATCTTTGGACTCGACAATTCCAGTCTGGTTCTGCATTGGCTATTGGGTCAGATCGCTTCACCGTTGACGCCAGCAGAATCAGCTCATCAGGCCGATCAATTAAGTTCCGCGCTAAATGCGAATCACTGAGTTACGCGCTCGCATTGCTGAATATTTTCCAGATCCAACGACATATTCCAGAGATACCGTTCATGCCGAATTAGGTGGCGTAACAGTTGAACAAGCTCTAGTAATGGGCCAAGAACCAGGAGATATCTGGAAGGGCATCGTTGCTCATAATCCAGAGATGCCCGCAAAATTCAGATAGACCAACTTAGATAGACC
>DDMR01000064.1:0-755 GCA_002340925.1 Actinobacteria bacterium UBA2541 | reverse complement strand
TAGACCAACTTAGATAGACCAACAAAACCCCCACCGGGTCGGCGTGTTGTTGCGATTCGAACAGGTGTTCGGCTACCCTTAACCCATTCGCGCCGGCGGCTTAACAGCTAAAGGCTCGGATATACCCAGCCTGAGCGGTTCCACACTTCCGTAGATGTCTAGCCTCTGCCGTCGGTGGCCTTCCGTACCTTCAGGACCGATAACGATGATCGATGAAAGGTCAAAAAAATGGCTAAAGAACAGCCGGATAAACAATCTGAAAAGATAGATAAGAACACTTCAGATCGCACCAAAGCCTTAGACAGTGCACTTGCCCAAATCGAGCGTCAATTCGGTAAGGGTTCAGTTATGAAGATGGGCGATCGCGGCCCACAAGTTATGGAAGTTATTTCAACTGGTTCAGTCGCGCTAGATATCGCGCTTGGAATTGGTGGTCTACCTCGTGGTCGTATTGTAGAAATCTACGGACCAGAATCTTCAGGTAAGACAACTGTTGCACTACATGCAATTGCTAATGCGCAACGAGCTGGCGGTATCGCAGCCTTCATCGATGCCGAGCATGCACTTGATCCAGAGTATGCACGCAAGTTGGGTGTAGATATTGATGCACTCTTGGTTTCACAGCCAGATACTGGTGAACAAGCACTTGAGATCATGGATATGTTGGTTCGCTCTGGCGCAATCGATGTAATCGTTGTTGACTCAGTTGCTGCTCTTACACCTCGCGCAGAAATTGAAGGCGAGATGGGCGATTC
>DDMR01000090.1:2362-3485 GCA_002340925.1 Actinobacteria bacterium UBA2541 | reverse complement strand
ATTGCCGAAACTGGAGCATCAGGTCCATCGGGAATGGGGCTAGTAATGAAAGCAATTCAACCTAAAGTTGCCGGCAAAGCAGATGGCGGAACTGTTTCAGGTTTAGTTAAAGCAGCACTTACCGGAGGAAACTAATGGATAAATACGAATACGCAACCGTTCCACTTCTATCGCACGCAACAAAACAAATTTTAGATACTTGGGGTTCTGATGGTTGGGAACTCGTTCAAGTTATCCCAGCACCTGGCACAGGTGAACAACTTGTTGCTTACATGAAGCGTGTAATTGCTTAATGAGTATTCGCGCAAGGCTTAAAGAACTTGGTTTAGAACTTCCGGTCGCAGCACTTCCATTGGCCGCATATGTTCCTGCAGTTAAAACTGGAAAGTTAGTTTTCACAGCCGGACAACTTCCAATGGCCAATGGCGCAATTGCAAAAACTGGAAAAGTTGGTTCTGATGTAACTGCTGAAGAAGCTAAAGAACTTGCCCAGCTTTGCGCACTAAACGCTCTTGCTGCCCTCAATCTCGTTGCAGATATTGATGATGTTGAACGAATAGTTCGTGTCGTTGGATATGTAAACGGCGCTCCGGGATTCATAAATCATCCAGCAGTTATTAACGGTGCATCCGAACTTTTAATTGCACTTTGGGGCGATGACAGAGGAAAGCATGCACGTTCTGCGATCGGTGTTGCCGAACTTCCGCTGAATTCACCAGTTGAAGTCGAATTAACCTTCGAACTTAAGTAAGTTTTAGCGACCGCGCTTTAGTAAGCGTTCTAAATCAAGCACTACAACCGCACGTGGTTCTAAGCGGACCCAGCCGCGGCCAGCAAAATCTGCCAGCGCTTTATTTACGGTTTCGCGAGATGCGCCAACCAATTGCGCAAGTTCTTCCTGAGTTAAATCGTGATTTACATGCAGGCCATCTTCTTTTTGAACACCAAAACGATTTCCAAGATCCATGATTGCCTTAGCAACGCGGCCCGGAACATCAGAGAAAACTAAATCTGCAAGAACTTCATTGCTGCGACGCAGACGTTGTGCCAGGCGGCCTAGAAGTTGCAGTGAAACTTCTGGATGCTGAGTCACCCAACCAATGACTTTGTCATTCGAAAGCGA
>DDMR01000090.1:842-2176 GCA_002340925.1 Actinobacteria bacterium UBA2541 | reverse complement strand
CGGACTTCGGCTTCGTCGTTATTCTGCTTCGAGTTAGGCATTTTCAAAGGATACCCGTAATGGCGCTTCTATCTCCAATCGGACTAACCTCTGCCATATGAGCACCCAGGCCCGCGCGATTTATCGGGGGCTAACCAAAAAATATCCAGATGTTCGATGTGAATTAGATTTTGAAACTCCATTTCAACTTTTATGTGCAACTGTTTTATCTGCGCAGTGCACCGATAAGCGGGTGAATATGGTCACCCCAAAGTTATTTAAAAAATTCGGGACTCCAAAGAAAATGGCCCGCGCAGACATTGCAGTGATTGAAGATTTAATTCACTCCACCGGATTTTTCCGTGGTAAAGCCCGCAGCCTCAAAGGTTTATCGTTGAAAATTATGAATGAATATGGCGGGAAAGTGCCACCTGACTTAAATGAATTAGTAAAACTTCCTGGCGTGGGTCGCAAAACTGCAAATGTGGTTTTGGGGCATGCCTTCGACATTCCTGGGATTACTGTCGACACTCACTTTGGGCGGCTAAGTCGTCGTTTTGGCTGGAGCAAATCAATGGATCCAGTAAAAGTTGAACATGAAGTTGGAAAGTTGATTCCACAGAAAGAGTGGACCAATCTCTCACAACGAATGATCTGGCACGGTCGCCGCATCTGCCATTCCCGCAAACCAGCATGCGGTGCATGTCCGCTTGCTAAATTGTGTCCATCATTTGGCATCGGAGAAGTGGATAAAGTTAAAGCTATGGCGCTTGTAAAAACGGATGCAGACTTTCGATGAAAGTTATTGCAGCGTTATTGATTTCAACTTTTCTTCTTACATCTTGCGGATCTGAGAATTCAACAAGCAGCAGCCCTGGAGAAGTTATTTCTTGCTCGTCAATCGAAACTGATCCAAAAATAACTACTGGCACAACACTTGAATGTTTAGATGGAAATTCGCAAGTAGTTCTCGAAGCAATTAAAGGGCCAGCGATTATTAATGTGTGGGGCTCTTGGTGCGCCCCATGCCGCGAAGAGATGCCATTCTTAAGGGAATTAGCTGCAACCGGAAAAGTTCAAATCATCGGCGTGGATGTCGAAGAACCAAATATGGAGAAGGGTCGCAAATTTGTTGTCGACCAAGGAATAACTTGGCCAAATCTTTATGACCGNNGTTCCAATTACTTGGTATATAAATTCTGAAGGCGAAGTAATTTACAAACATATCGGTGTCTTGAAATCGAAGGATGAACTATTCTCGGATGTAGCGAAATACTTAGGGGTAAAGCTATGAAAAATAACTGGGTAGATATCGGGCTTGGAATTCTAATTCTGCTCTCGTTTTATCGTGGTTA
>DDMR01000090.1:0-677 GCA_002340925.1 Actinobacteria bacterium UBA2541 | reverse complement strand
TCAATGATTGGTTATGTTGGCGGCGGCGTATTGGGTCTGGCAATCTCTTGGAATTATCTAAAGGATTGGGATGGCGTTCTGCAGAAGTTTGCCGCGCTGATATTAGCCATTGCAGTTGGATCTGCTGTCGGACAATTAATTCTTATCAAGTTCGCCAGTTTCTTTCATAAGAAAATTCTTTTCGGCCCTTTCAAATGGCTCGATTCGCTTTTAGGAGCAGCCTTCTCAGTTCTTCGCATTGTTTTAATGGCTTATTTAGTTGCCGTGGTCTGTCTTGCGACTCCGTGGCAATGGGCCAATGAAAACATTCCAGAGAGTCAGATCTATCAGACGATTGACCAATACATGCCAACTCTAATTACGAATGTAACTGAGAAGGTAAAAAGCTTTAATTAATCTTCACTCTTACCAGTTTTTAAACCTTCGCTAATTAATTTCATAATATTTGGATCTGCAAGTGTTGTTGAATCACCAACTGCGCGGTTTTCAGCGACATCCTGAAGTAAGCGACGCATAATCTTTCCACTTCGGGTCTTTGGAAGTTCAGCTACAACAATTATCTGTCGTGGCTTTGCAATCGCGCCAATCTCTTTCGCAACGTGATCACGCAATTGTTTAACAAGTGCATCGCCATCTAGATGTTCGATACCGCCGCGCATAATTACGAAGGCAACAAT
>DDMR01000034.1:3627-6425 GCA_002340925.1 Actinobacteria bacterium UBA2541 | reverse complement strand
ATTGAAACCGTTAGTTCAATGTGGCGGTGGCTGCTAGAAATTGCGCCAAGCGGACAAATTGCACCGGTCGCTGCGCTGCACTCTGCAATAAGTTACGAACAGGGTAAAGGCGAACTCGCATTAGCCTCGTTAGCCAAGGCCCTTGAAGATCAGAAGAGTTATCCGTTGGCCTTACTTTTACATCGGGTTTATGCGGCAAATTGGCCGCCTGAGAGTTTTGCCACAATGCGAAAAGATTTACATCCAAAGGTTTGTGCCACCCTCTTTAGCGAGTAGCCTATTTCCATGATTATTGGCGTTCCTAAAGAGATTAAAAATAACGAATTTAGAGTTTCTGCTACTCCATCTGGAGTCCACGCCCTTGTAAGAGCCGGACATAGTGTTTTAGTTGAAACATCTGCCGGTCTTGGTTCAGCAATTACTGATGCTGATTATGTTGCCGCTGGTGCAACAATTATTTCTACATCAGATGAAGTTTGGGCTAAAGCCGATTTAATTCTTAAGGTAAAAGAGCCAATCGCTCCTGAGTATCCAAAGATGCGTAAGGGCCAGATACTTTTCACTTATCTACACCTAGCGGCTTCACGCGAATGCACAGATGCACTTATTAAATCTGGCACAACCGCGATCGCCTTCGAAACTGTTGAAGTAAATGGTCAGCTCCCACTTCTTGCTCCGATGTCAGAAGTTGCTGGCCGGATGTCGATACAAGTCGGTGCTACTGCGCTACAGAAGCCGGAAGGCGGCCGTGGTGTTCTACTCGGCGGCGTTCCTGGAGTTGCACCTGCAAAGGTTGTAGTTCTTGGCGGCGGAGTCGTTGGAGTTTCAGCAGCGACAATTGCACATGGCATGCGTGCCGATGTAACAATTTTAGATTTAGATCTAAATCGTCTGCGCTATCTAGATGATTTATTCAATGGTCAAGTTCGAACAATCGCCTCATCTGCTTTTGCAATTGAAGAGCAATGCCTGGCTGCAGATTTAGTAATCGGCGCCGTTCTAGTTCATGGTGCAAAGGCTCCAAAATTAGTAAGTGACGCCCTTGTTGCGAAGATGAAGCCGGGATCAGTTCTTGTTGATGTTGCAATCGATCAAGGTGGTTGCTTTGAAGGTTCAAAGGCGACAACTCACTCTGACCCAACATTTAAGGTTCACAATTCACTTTATTACTGCGTTGCAAATATGCCAGGCGCTGTGCCAGCAACTTCTACTGCTGCGCTGGCTAATGCCACAATCAAATATGCACTAGCCCTTGCAAATAAGGGTTGGGAGAAAGCTTGCGCTGATGACGCTGGCCTTGCCAAGGGATTGAACGTGCATGAAGGCAAAATTAGGTATGAGGCAGTGGCTATCGCGCACGGTTTGTAACAATCCTGTAACACGGCTTTGGCAGTATCTGTGGCATGACTTCCCACAGTGATGAAATAAGCAAGCAAGAAGAATTTGTAATGCGCACCCTCGAGGAGCGCAACATTCGATTTGTCCGACTCTGGTTTACCGATGTTCTCGGCTTCTTAAAATCAGTTGCGATTGCACCAGCTGAATTAGAGAACGCATTTCAAGAAGGAATCGGTTTCGATGGTTCATCAATCGAAGGCTTCGCCCGTATAACTGAATCAGATATGTTGGCAAAACCAGATGCCGCAAGTTTCACAGTTCTTCCATGGCGCACTGCTAACCCCGGCGCCGCCAAAATGTTCTGTGATATTGCAATGCCTGATGGAAGCCCGTCAGCAGCAGATCCAAGAAATGTTTTGAAGCGAGTTCTGCGCAAAGCCGCAGATATGGGTTACACCTGTTACACACATCCAGAGATGGAATTTTTCTTATTTAAGAATGCACCAGAAGACAATGTCGCCCCAATCCCAGTTGATTCAGCTGGCTACTTCGACCAAACACCTTCTGCAGTCGGACATGATTTCCGTCGCCAAGCAATCACAATGCTAGAAGCTATGGGCGTCTCGGTTGAGTTCTCGCATCACGAAGGTGCACCTGGACAACAAGAAATTGATCTGCGCGATGCCGATGCACTTACTACTGCCGACAACATCATGACATTTCGCCATGTCATAAAAGAGATTGCGCTCGATCAAGGCTTTCATGCCTCATTTATGCCAAAGCCATTTACTAGCCATGCTGGTTCTGGAATGCACACTCACTTCTCACTATTTAAAGGTGAAGAGAATGCCTTTCATGAAGAGGGTGCGGATCTTCAGCTTTCGGCAGAAGGTCGATCATTTATTGCAGGAATCTTGAAGCATGCACGCGAATTTACTGCGATCACAAACCAGTGGGTTAACTCTTACAAGCGTTTAAGTGGTGGCGGTGAAGCACCAGCACTTGTTGATTGGGGCCACAACAACCGAAGTGCACTAGTTCGAATTCCGGCCTACAAACCGAAGAAAGAGAACAGCACCAGAGTTGAAGTTCGTTCACCAGATTCGGCATGCAATCCCTATTTGGCATTTGCAGTTATCTTGGCCGCTGGTCTAAAAGGTATTGAAGAGAAATACGAACTTAAATCAACGCAGAATCCAGAATTGCTTCCAACAAACCTGGAGGAAGCGATCATCGCGATGGAGACAAGTTCGCTGGTTCGTGAAGCTCTGGGTGCGGATGTATTTGAATATGTGCTGCGCAATAAGCGGGCCGAGTGGGCCGATTATTGCCGCCAAGTAAGTGCCTACGAATTAAACCGGTATCTGCCAGTCCTATAACTTGCGGTAATCTTGGGGAGTTATGAACTTCCCAAAGCAAACGCCATCGACAATGCCGATCCATCGGTATGCGCCATTTAT
>DDMR01000034.1:0-3446 GCA_002340925.1 Actinobacteria bacterium UBA2541 | reverse complement strand
TGCTTGTTGAAATGGGCTACAAGGAGATCGAAGTTGGTTTCCCAAGTGCATCACAAACAGATTTTGATTTCGTTCGAAAGATTATCGAAGATGGCTTGATCCCGGATGATGTAATTATTCAAGTTCTTACTCAGGCCCGCGAACAACTTATTGCCCGCACCTTCGAATCAATTAAGGGCGCTAAGCAAGCCGTAGTTCATCTTTACAATTCAACTTCCACGCTTCAACGCCGAGTTGTCTTTGGTTTAGATAAAGAAGGCATCAAGCAGATTGCTGTTGAAGGCGCAAAGCTTTGTAAGGAATATGAGAAAACTGTTCCTGGAACCATCGTTTCATACGAGTATTCACCAGAGTCATATACCGGAACCGAACTTGAATTTGCAGTTGAAGTTTGTGATGCGGTCAATGATGTTTGGAAGCCGACCCCACAACATAAGACGATTATTAATTTGCCAGCAACTGTCGAAATGGCAACCCCAAATGTTTACGCTGACTCAATCGAATGGATGCATCGCAATTTGAAGTATCGCGATTCCATTGTGCTCTCACTTCACCCACATAACGATCGTGGGACCGGTGTTGCTGCCGCCGAACTCGGATACATGGCTGGCGCCGATCGCATTGAAGGAACTTTATTTGGAAATGGTGAGCGCACCGGAAATGTTTGCCTAGTAACTCTTGGTTTAAATCTTTTTAGTTATGGCATCGATCCACATATTGACTTCTCTGATTTAGATGAAGTTCGCCGCACCGTTGAATATTGCAATCAATTACGTGTGCCAGAACGCCATCCATACGGTGGCGACTTAGTATTCACGGCATTTTCTGGTTCACACCAAGATGCAATTAAAAAAGGCTTCGAGCATTTAGAAAAAGATGCCAAGAGCGCAGGAAAGCATGTTCATGAAATTACTTGGGCAGTTCCTTATCTGCCAATTGATCCAAAAGATATTGGTCGCTCATATGAAGCCGTTATCCGAGTAAATTCGCAATCAGGCAAGGGTGGAATTTCTTACTTAATGAAGAACGATTACCACCTAGATTTACCACGTCGCCTACAAATTGAATTTAGCCAAGTAGTTCAGAACCATACCGACGAACAAGGTGGCGAATTCAGTGCAGCTGATTTATGGCGAATCTTTGAAGATGAATACTTACCTGCCGAGCAGAACAAGTGGGGCCGCTTTAAATTAAAGGCTCTCTCACAATCATCAAATCTTGATGAAGATGCGCAGCTGACTGTTCAGTTACTTGAAGAGGGTGTTTTAAAAGATTTCAGTGGTTCTGGCAATGGTCCAATTGCCGCCTTTGTAAATATTATGAATGCTTATTTACCAGAAGCAAATGTTCGGGTTCTAGATTATTACGAGCATGCACTTTCAGCTGGCGGTGACGCAAAGGCAGCGGCTTACCTTGAATGTGAAGTTGGTGGCCAAATTTACTGGGGCGTCGGAATTGACCCAAGCACAACAACGGCTTCACTTAAGGCCGTCGTGTCTGCTGTAAATCGGGGCTTTCGCTCGTAATTATCGCTACGGTAACCACCGTGGCCGTCTATCGTGATCAAGCAATAGTGCTGCGCACCCAGAAACTTGGGGAAGCAGATCGCATAATCACGCTCTTTACAAAAGATCATGGCCGACTTCGCGCCGTTGCAAAAGGGGTTCGCCGCACAAAATCCAAATTTGGTGCCCGACTAGAGCCAACTTCCTACGTCGATCTTCAGCTTTACTCGGGCAAAACTTTCGACATTGTTACACAGGCCGAAGGTATCGAAAACTTTGGTGATGCCCTTGCGATGGATTACAAGAACTGGACGACTGCGAATTCAATTCTCGAAGCCGCAGAACGCTTTACTGAGAACGAGCACGAACCCGCACTTCAGCAATTCAACTTAGTGGTTGGCGCACTTCGCGCCCTTGCGCATGGAACATACGATTCTTCACTTATCTTGGATGCCTACTTGCTTCGCTCACTTGGCGTCGCTGGCTTTGCGCCTTCGATGACCACATGTTCTAAATGTGATGAACCTGGCCCACACAAGTATTTCTCATTAGTAGGCGGTGGCAGTGTTTGTGCAACTTGCAAACCATCGGCTGCAGCGACGCCATCTGTAGAAACTTTAGAACTGATGTCTAACCTAATGACCGGGGATTGGAACAACGCGGTTGAAAGTGATCTCCGCTCGCGCCGTGAAGCTTCTGGTCTGATCGCTGCATATTTGCAGTGGCACATTGAACGGGGTTTACGAAGTCTGCCCCTTGTTGAGAGAATTTAGCTATGGCGATCCCAAAGTTAAAGCCCGAACAAATTCCAAACCATGTTGCTGTCGTTATGGATGGTAATGGTCGTTGGGCTAAGAAACGTGGATTACCAAGAACTGCTGGGCACGAAGCGGGCGAAGCCGCGCTCTTTGATGTTGTGCAAGGAGCAATTCAAATCGGAGTCAAAGAGCTAAGTGCATATGCATTTTCAACCGAGAACTGGCGCAGGTCGCCAGAAGAGGTTAAATTCTTGATGAGCTTCAATCGCGATGTTTTGCGCAGGCGCCGCGATGAGATGAATGATCTTGGCGTTCGGATTAGATGGGTTGGTCGGCCTCAGAGATTGTGGGGGAGCGTTATTAACGAATTGCAAGAAGCTGAAAAGCTGACAAAAAAGAATAAAGTTTTGACGCTAAATATGTGTGTGAATTATGGTGGCCGAGCTGAACTTGTTGATGCAGTCACTGAGATCGCAACCGAAGTAGCAAGACGAAAGTTAAAGCCAGGGCAAATAACCGAAAAATTGATTAGCAAGTATTTATACAATCCCAAGATGAGCGATGTTGATTTGTTTTTGCGATCTTCAGGCGAGCAGCGAACATCTAACTTCTTGCCATGGCAATCGGTTTATGCCGAGATGGTTTTCATGGATGTGCTCTGGCCCGATGTTGACCGAAATACACTCTGGGAAGCAATTGAAATTTATGCGGAACGCGATCGTAGATTCGGCAAGGCTTAAATCAACACTTGGAGCAGATTCCGAAGATCTCCGCTGTATGCCCAACTTCGCGGAACCCGAATTCTTCAGCCATTGTCTTCGCCCACTTTTCAATAGCTCCACCTTCGATTTCAACGGTATCACCACAGCTCTTACACACCAAGTGATGATGATGGTTGTCTCCGCAGAGACGATAAATTGCTTCGCCATCTTCGCGACGAAGAAGATCCACAATCTTGTCATCTACTAGTGATTGCAGGGCGCGATAAACAGTTGTTAATCCAATCCCATCGCCTTCTCGGCGCAGGATTTGATGCAGTTCTTGAGCGCTTGCAAAACCACCAGTTCGCTCAAGAACTGCTATCAATTTAAGGTCAGATTTATTCATTTTCTTCGTGGCCGTGCTCATCTTCATCGGCATGTTCTTCTTCGTGGCCGTGCTTATCTTCTTGGTGTATCTCTTG
>DDMR01000093.1 GCA_002340925.1 Actinobacteria bacterium UBA2541 | reverse complement strand
CCGGTAACTGATGTGATTAATCTGCCAGGACAAGATGTATTAGCAGTTGACTACAACGGCCGCGAAGTTCTGATTCCATTTGTTAAGGCAATTGTTCCAATTGTTGATGTCAAGAATCGTAAAATTACCGTTGTGCCACCGGCGGGATTATTAGATGAGTAGCGTAAATCGTTTCGATGTAATTACTATTTTTCCAGAGTATTTGGAGCCACTCAAACTCTCTTTAATAGGTAAAGCTGTAAACAATGGCTTAATTGAAATCGGGGTTCATGATCTACGGGCCCAAACCACTGATGTTCACGGTTCTGTCGATGACACTCCCTATGGCGGTGGCGCTGGAATGGTGATGTCACCAGAGCCTTGGGGCAAAGCAATTGACGCAGTAGCCGAACTTGCTCCGAATGAAATTCACGAGCTAATTGTTTTAACTCCAGCCGGCAAAAAATTGACACAAGAGTTAGCTCAAACTCTTACTAAATCAAAGCACTTAATATTTGCTTGTGGACGTTATGAAGGTATCGATGTTCGAGTTGGTGATTTCTATTCGAGTGCTAAAAACTTTAAGGTCCGCGAAGTTTCGATCGGTGATTATGTTTTAGGTGGCGGGGAAGTTGCTACCTTGGTAATTATGGAGGCGATTATTCGCCTGCTTCCCGGCGTCATTGGAAATAGCGCGTCATTGGATGAAGAGTCACATACCTTGAGCAACGATGGCGAAACTCTGGTCGAATATCCGAATTACACAAAACCCAAAGAATGGCGCGGATTAGAAGTTCCTGAAATCTTGCTATCTGGCAATCATGGGGAAATTGCTAAGTGGCGATTAGAACAGGCACTCATTCGCACCAAAAATCACCCAAATTAAATCAATTTAACTCGCGAGTAGCGTAAATCTTGCGCTAAGTTCCGCCCATGGCATCAATCGATCCAAAGATTCAATCGCGGTTAATTCGTGATCTCGAACCTGCAGTTGCAGTCGAACTCGAGCGCCACGTTGCAACAACCAAAGATTGGTACCCACACGAATATGTCCCATGGAGTGAGGGTCGAACATTTGCCGGTCCACTAAATGGCGATGCTTGGGAAGCCAAGGATTCCAAGTTGAGTGCGATTGCTCAAGATTCACTAATTTTGAATTTATTGACTGAAGATAATTTGCCGAGCTATCACACTGAGATTGCAACAGCAATGAGCCGAGATGGCGCATGGAACACCTGGATTAACCGCTGGACTGCTGAGGAAGCGCGACACGGAATTGTTATCCGAGATTATTTAATGGCGACTCGCGGAGTTGATCCAAATGAGTTGGAAGATCTGCGTATGGCCCATATGACTGTTGGATATCAAACTCCTTATGAGAACGATATGTTGCATACAGTTTCATATGTAACTTTCCAAGAACTAGCCACTCGAATTTCACACCGCAATACCGGACGAATTTCGAATGACGAAACTTGTGAGGGAATGTTGGCGAGAGTGGCGCTAGATGAGAATCTGCATATGCTCTTTTATAGGAATTTACTCGGGGCAGCGCTAGAGCTAGAACCAAATGCAGCAATGATTGCAATTAGAGATGTAGTTACTAATTTTCAGATGCCAGGTGCAGGAATGCCTGGTTGGGGTCGCAAATCGGTGCAAATCGCGCTGGCTGGAATTTATGATCCTAAATCTCATATCGAAGATGTAGTTGCTCCAGTATTGCGGGCTTGGAATATTTTCAATCGCGAAGATTTCACTGGTGAAGGCGCTCAAGCTAGAGATGAACTTGCAAAATATCTTGCGGAGGCTGAAGTGGATGTAGCCAAATTCGTCGAAAAGCGCGATAACCATTTTGATCGGCTAGAAGCTCGCGGCCAGAATCCAATCAGATTAAAGGATTAATCACCTTCATAAGAGGCACAGCGAGTAAGTCGGGGAATATTTTCGACACGCCGAGGGTTGATTAGGTAAGAAAGCTACTTATAGGACACTATCCGCCCTATCGCACGAAATTACTTGGCAGTTAAATTAATTGTCATTTTGGGTTTTAGAGGATTTAGAGGGAGGTGCCATGGCAACGGATTACGACACACCGCGAAAGCAAGATGAAGAACTTCATGAAGAATCACTTGAAGAACTCAAAGCTCGCAGAGCTGATGCTCAATCTGGACAAGTAGATATAGATGAAGAAGAAGCGGCTGAAAATCTAGAACTTCCAGGCGCTGATCTCTCTGGTGAAGAGTTAACTGTTCGAGTAGTTCCAAAGCAAGAAGATGAATTTACTTGCTCAAGATGCTTCTTAGTTCATCATGCTTCACAGTTTGCTAAGGGCGAAGGCGCAAAAGCAATCTGTAAAGATTGTGCTTAATTAGTGCTCTGCAACATTTAATACTTTAGCTAATTCATTCGCTCTATTGGTGCTAATTAACCAGTAGGGCGTTTTATCTTTTGGATCCCGCAAATCAATTTTAATTGCACTACTTACCCAGAATCTAATCTGTAAATAACTAGCTGGATCTGCATCTACGCCACGAATTCTCTTGAACTCTTCAAAATCCAAGGGCGCGAAATTATGAATAAAAGCCCGCTCAATTGCCGCAGGCCCCACAAGAAGCCAACCCTTAGTCAGAGTTATTCTCAAAGAACTTTTCTGTTCGGCAATCACTAAGAGAATTAATTGGATAGCTGAAATAACTAGCGCACCGGTAATTCCAAGCGCTGCCCAAATCGCGAGTGAGAGGGAGCCAGCCATAAAAATAGCGAAGCCCCAGAGCCACCAGCTCCAACTTAATTTCTCCTGAAAAATTGGGGTGCCATAGTCCAAATCTTTATGCCGATTATTTTTTCCCACAGGCGCACGCTACGGCATACCAGTAATGAATGTTTGCACAAACTTAATCACGGGTTAGGCTTCACTCATGAGTCGCGTTCCGAGTACGGTGCCACCCGAGGGTTCCCAAATACCGCCGCGTCATCCAAAGGCTCCTGAACCAGGAACAAAAATCCCGTCACACTTCGGACATTGTTTCGGTTGTGGAGAGTTGCACCCAACGGGATTACATCTTGTTGCGCATGCCGGCGATGGCCAGAATTTAACAGCCGTATTTACCGTTACTGAAAATCACCAAGGTGCACCAGGACTTGCACATGGCGGACTTCTCTCGTTGGCATTTGACGAGGCACTTGGAAAATTGATGTGGTTGATCCGCTCTCCTGCAGTTACTGCAAGGCTTGAAACTGATTTTCTTCTTCCGGTCCCTATGGGAACAACTCTGCACATAACCGCAGAAATTACTGGGCAGGTAAATCGAAAAGTTTATTGCAGCGCAGTGGGGCGACTTGATAGTCCTGATGGACCGATTGCAGTTCGGGCAGCCTCGCTTTATGTAATAGTCCCGATGCAACACTTCCTTGATAATGCGCCTAAGGAATATTTGGCTCACGTCACGGCTCATCCAGAGCTATTGGCCTTCGTAGATCCCGAGTTTGAAATTAATCCATGAGTGTTCAGGTTTTAATTACCCGCTTAGATAAATC
>DDMR01000048.1:4188-5474 GCA_002340925.1 Actinobacteria bacterium UBA2541 | reverse complement strand
ATGCACAACTACAACTTCCCACCATATTCAGTGGGCGAGACTGGTCGTGTTGGTTCACCAAAGCGTCGCGAAATCGGCCACGGTGCACTTGCAGAGCGCGCATTGGTTCCAGTTCTTCCAACACGTGAAGAATTCCCATATGCAATTCGCCAAGTTTCAGAAGCGCTTGGATCAAATGGTTCAACCTCAATGGGTTCAGTATGTGCATCGACTATGTCGCTGCTAAATGCTGGTGTTCCATTAAAGGCCGCCGTTGCAGGTATTGCAATGGGTCTGATTTCAGATGTCGTTGATGGCAAGACTGAATATGTTGCGATCACAGATATTCTCGGAGCCGAAGATGCCTTTGGAGATATGGACTTCAAAGTTGCAGGAACAAAAGACTTTGTTACTGCGCTACAACTAGATACCAAGCTTGATGGAATTCCAGCATCAGTATTGGCATCAGCATTGCTTCAAGCAAAGGAAGCACGTCTAACAATTCTTGACATCATGAACCAAGCAATCGATGCACCAGATGAGATGAGCCTTCTTGCTCCTCGCATCATTTCGGTCAAGGTTCCTGTTGATCTAATCGGTGCAATCATCGGACCTAAAGGCAAGATGATTAACCAGATTCAAGATGAGACCGGCGCAGATATCACCATCGAAGATGATGGAACTGTCTACATCGGCGCACTTGAAGGATCACAAGCTGAAGCCGCAAAGGCAATGATTGATGCAATCGCAAACCCAGTTGTTCCAAAGGTGGGAGAGCGCTTTAACGGAAGTATCGTGAAGCTTGCAACGTTTGGCGCATTCATTTCACTTGTTCCAGGTAAAGATGGCTTGCTACACATCTCGCAGATTCGTAAATTGCATGGTGGAAAGCGCATCGAAAACCTTGAAGAAGTTATGAAGGTTGGCGACAAGATCGAAGTTGAAATTGCAGAGATTGATCCAAAGGGTAAGTTCTCTCTGGTTCCAGTTCTTGCAGATGGCACAGTTCCTGGTAAGGAAGCCGGCGAATAATTGAGTAAAACAATCTTGCCCAGCGGGCTACGAATTGTTACTGAAGAAGTCAGTACTTCTCGTTCCGCTGCGGTAGGAATTTGGGCAAATGTTGGCTCTCGCGATGAATCAAAATCCGTCGCGGGAGCTTCCCACTTTCTAGAACATTTACTCTTTAAAGGAACCAAGACCCGAACCGCACTTGAGATTTCATCTTCAATTGAAGCGGTCGGCGGCGAGATGAATGCATTCACCGGTCAGGAATACACCTGTTTTTACGCCCGCGTAATCGATAA
>DDMR01000048.1:312-4040 GCA_002340925.1 Actinobacteria bacterium UBA2541 | reverse complement strand
GTTCGTGACGATGATCCCTCTGATTACATTCACGAGCTTTATCTAGATACCTATTACGGAGATTCACCGGTAGGGCGATCAATACTTGGCACGGTTGATTCGATTAATAAGATGCCACGTAATTCAATTTTTAATTATTATAAAAAGCACTACCAACCAGAGAATCTAGTTGTCTCAGTAGCTGGCAACGTAAAACATAAGAAAGTTGTTAAGTTAGTTGAAGAAGCACTTTCCAAAGATGGCTTTCTTGATGTGCCAAATAATAATCACGAAGTTAGAGAATCCACACCAATAAAAACTCCAGGTTTAGGCAAGGTTGGGCTAATCGATCGCAAGACCGAACAAGCACACATTCTTTATGGCTTTCCAGGGCTAGCTAGAAATGATGATCGTCGTTTTGCACTGAGTGTTTTATCTTCAGCAATCGGTGGCGGAATGGCTTCGCGTTTATTCCAGGAGATTCGTGAAAAGCGTGGACTTGCATATACAACTTATGCCTACCCACAACAATTTGCCGGCACCGGAACTCTAGCTTTTTATGCAGGTTGCAGAACTGAGAAGGCGGAAGAAGTAATTAAGTTGATGCGTGAGATCAGTGAATCAGTTGCGCAACATGGATTGACCGCCGAAGAAATCTCTCGAGCCAAGGGCGCTGTTACAGGTGGCCTAATTTTGGGGCAAGAAGATACTGGTTCAAGAATGAGTCGAATCGGCAAGAGCGAACTCGTTTACGGCGAGATTATGAGCTTTGATGACATCTTGGCCAAGGTTCGAAGTGTGACGCCAGAACAAGTCCATCTATTAGCACGCGACTTATTCAGCGCTCCCGCTACCCTTGCACTAGTGGGTCCATTTAGAAGCAAAGCTAAATTTGAGAAGGTGATTTCATGAGTATCAAAGTCGCAGTTCTTGGCGCTAAAGGTCGCATGGGAGTCGAGAGCGTAAAGGCCATTTCGCGAACTTCAGATTTAGAGATAGTTGCCCAATTAGATTTAGGTGACTCATTAGACCTATTAGTTTCTAGTGGCGCTCAAGTAGTTGTTGATTTTACGCATCCAGATTCTGTAATGGGAAATCTCGAGTTTGCTATCAATAATGGAATGAGCGTGGTGGTAGGAACCACAGGTATTGATAGCACGAAGTTAGAGAAAGTTAAAACATGGCTTGCAGCTAACCCAAAGGTAGGTGCATTAGTTGCTCCTAATTTTGGGCTTGGTGCTGTATTGATGATGCAATTCGCAGCGCAAGCATCTAAGTATTTTGAGACAGTTGAAATTGTTGAATTACACCATACAGCGAAGGCAGATGCGCCATCAGGAACCGCAACCAGAACTGCTGAATTAATTAATGATGCCCGCAAGAGTGTAAAGAGAGCTCCAATGCCAGATGCAACAACATCAGAACTTGATGGTGCGCGTGGCGCAAAAATTGGCGACGTTCATATTCATTCGGTTCGGTTGCGCGGGTTAGTAGCCCATCAAGAAGTGATCTTGGGGGATACTGGCGAAACTCTTTCAATCCGACATGATTCAATAGATCGCACCGGATTTATGCCTGGTGTTCTTCTGGCAATTAGAGAAGTGGGCAAAAACCCTGGGCTAACTTTTGGCTTAGAGCACTATATGGATTTGAATTAAGGAGAAGTTATGTCAAGCATTTTAATGTATGGCGCAGATTGGTGCGGGGATTGCCGCAGATCTAATCGCTTCTTAGATACAAATAATGTGGAATATACCTATGTGGATGTTGAAGCTGACAAGAGCGCGGCAGATAAAGTTGTCGAGATCAATGGCGGTATGCAATCAATTCCAGTAATTGTTTTTAGCGATGGAACACACCTGACTGAACCTTCAGATAACGATTTAAAAGCAAAGCTCGAATCACTAAAGATTCTTTAAATATAGCGGTAGGCAAGCGCTGAAGTAATTGCAGCGCCTACAACCACAACCGGAAACGGTGCCTTAGCAATCAATAGAGTTACTGCCGCAGCTATTCCCAGAGCACGGTGATCAAGCACCAATTGAGTCTTATCTGCAAATGTGTTTACGGCAATTAAGGCGGTTAAGAGTGCAACCGGAATCAAGGTATTTATTCGTAGGATTCGCAGATTGCTTAAGAAAGATTTAGGAACAGATGCTCCAGCTAATTTAATTCCGAATGCTAGAGCACTTGATCCAATGACCGCTATCCAGAAAGTGCTCATTTTCGCCAGCCAATGATTATGGCAAGTAAGGTGCAAGAAATAATTGGGATTCCAGCGGGAACAAATGGCGTCAGTGAAAGTGCAAGTAAAATTGCAAAGCCGGCTAATACCCAAGACTTACGGTCAGAGAGTCTGGGCCAGAGCAGTCCAAGAAATGCAGCAGGAACGGCGGCATCTAAGCCCCAGGCAGATGGATCGCCAATTGCTTGCGCACCAAGTGCGCCGGCAAGTGTAAAAAGATTCCAGAAGATAAATACGCCAAAACCGGTGTACCAAAATCCTCTGCGCATTTCGGCTTCATCTTTCTGCGCGAGTGCAACACCAATTGATTCATCAATAGTTATCTGAGCTGCAACAACTCTTCTCCAACCACGTAATTTCAGAATAGGCGCAAGGCGCAATCCATATAGACCATTACGAGTTCCAAGAAGTGTTGACGTTGCAATGGCATTAATTGCTGTGCCACCTGCTGCGATTACTCCAACAACTGCAAATTGTGATGCTCCCGAGAAAAGTAATAATGAGAGCAAGCAAGCTTGAAGAACTGAGAAATCAGCAGCCACAGCCGCGGCGCCGAATGCGCTGCCATATGCACCGACGGTTATTGAGACGCTGAAAGAATCACGCTTCACTGACACGCCGAAAGTATGCCCTAATACGAGGCGATAGTCGATGCTTTATATAGGGTCGGGCTATGAATACAGATACCCCAGATGTTGTTGATACCAAGCAGGAAATTGTTTTTCGTGATGATATGACCGTTGAACTTGTTAAGTCTAGTGCAAGTGATGCCGATGTTATTTGGGCGGCGCGAGTATCAACTGCGGGGGAGACAACTTTAGAAAAAGTTGGTGAATCTAGTGAACGCGATGCTGGTTTAATTAATTATCTAGCGCGCGAACGCCACGGAAGTCCATTCGAACATACATCAATGACATTCTTTGTTTCAGCGCCTATCTTTGTATTCCGTGAATTCATGCGCCACCGAATTGCTTCTTACAATGAAGAGAGCGGTCGTTATCGTGAACTTCGCCCGGTCTTTTATATCCCAAATAAGGATCGCAAGTTAGTGCAGGTTGGCAAAACCGGTGCATACACTTTCGTTGATGGCACCCAGGAACAGTTAGATATAACAGTTAATGCGATCAAAGAAACTTGCATTGTTGCCTATGAAAATTATCAGAAGATTTTGGCATCTGGCGTTGCCCGAGAAGTAGCGCGCGCAGTTCTGCCAGTAACGCTTTACTCATCTATGTATGTAACTATGAATGCCCGAGCCCTAATGAATTTCCTTTCACTTCGCACATCAAGCCCAGATTCACATTTCCCGTCATATCCACAACGTGAAATCGAGATGGTTGCCGAGAAGATGGAGAAGCACTTCGCCGAACTTATGCCGATGACTTACGGGGCATTTCAGAAATCTGGTCGCATAGCTCCATAAATTGCGTGTAACCTAAGCGTATGAGCCTTACACCTCCATTTGGTCGGTTAATTACCGCCATGGTTACGCCATTTAACAAGG
>DDMR01000048.1:0-173 GCA_002340925.1 Actinobacteria bacterium UBA2541 | reverse complement strand
AACAATGAAACTTCACACTCGGTAGTTCAAGCGCAACGAGCTGCAAAAGCTGGAGCCGATGGATTATTAGTAGTAACTCCTTATTACAACAAGCCACCACAAGCAGGAATCGCTGCTCACTTTAAAGCGATGGCCGATGCAACCGATCTTTCAGTGATGATGTATGACATTCC
>DDMR01000104.1:7890-8358 GCA_002340925.1 Actinobacteria bacterium UBA2541 | reverse complement strand
CTGGTGCAAGGACATGAACAGTTTCGCTGGCGAAGTTGACCGAGGCGCGAACGCCGGTAAGTGAATTTAGAGATCTTTCAACCGATGCCACACAAGAAGAGCAGGTCATGCCTGTTACAGAATAGGTAGTTGTAACCAAGGTGGTCTTAGCTAAATCAATCGCAATCTCGGGTTGACGATGGCGCATCAGGTCAATCGAAATATCTTCAGCCATTGTTACTTTCCTTGATAGCTGCGGATTGCATAGGGGAAGTCTATTTCTAATACTTGAGCGACATCTAGCGATTCTTGGATTGGCAAGACCCAATCATTGCTACCGCTGACGCGCGAGCTAAAGGATTCAATCATTATTTGATAGGCATCAACTGGTGCAAAGACTTCGGTGTGTTCGCCGATGCGCAGCGCAGAACTTTCTTTCCAGGAAGTAAAGGCCTGGCCAGCAGTAAATTCAATTGAGTTCTGATCACC
>DDMR01000104.1:0-7831 GCA_002340925.1 Actinobacteria bacterium UBA2541 | reverse complement strand
GTCTGTGCAGAGAGTTTTACTAAGCTCTGGCTTAGTGTTATTTCGGCTTGCAAGTCGGTAGATAAATCAGCGCCATCACTATTTAGTGTCTGATTAACGCTGGTAAAAGTTGGTGCAGTCCATGGATTTATCAGTGAGCGCCAAAGTTGAATTTGATAGCCGCCAACATCAAGCAAGCTGCCACCACCCAAGTTTTTAAGTGCACGGAAGTTATCGTTTAGATCTGCAGTAAAAGTGAATTCGGATTCGATTGCGGTAAGCCGACCGATGTCACCTTTTGCAACAATTTCAACAGCGCGTTGAAAACGTGGATGCCATCTGGTCCAGACTGCTTCAACTAATAATTTGCCACTTGTTGTGGCGGCATCGGCCATCTCTCTGCTCTGTTGGAAATTTAGAGCAAGTGGTTTTTCGCAGAGCACATGCTTTCCCGCTTTAAGTGCTGCGATCGCCCACTGGTGATGTTGGTTGTTAGTTAAATTAATATAAATTGCATCAATTTCTGGATCTTCAATTATTTGGTTGTAGCTATCGCTGCCGTGATACGTGCGCACTGGTGCGAGTGCTTGTGCACGACCTAAGTTTTGGCTTGCAACTGCTATCAGTGTTGCGTTAGTTGCTGCATGAACAGCTGGCGCCATTGCTTTGGTTGCAACGAAGCCGGCACCGATGAAGCCCCACTTGACGGTCATGCTCGCAATAATATTGGAGTTACTGGCTTTCCATTTTCGAGCGCGGATTCTTCAGCTGCTTGCATGATTGCAACCACATCGCGTGAAGCAGTAGCTTGGATCTGCATTGGCGTGCCATTGGTTAAGAAGTCATCGACTGACTTATGGAAAGCGAATGCGGGAGAAGTTACTGGGTCGAGCAATTTAGAATTGCCATCGCTTGTGTGCAGTGTGATTTTTGCTGGCAGGTCAGCGACTGCGCCGCTGCCGCTGGTATCCCAGTCGCCAACAAGTGCGCCCTTTGTTCCCAGAATATAAAACTTTGGTTTGCGGGCAGCAGATAAATCAGAATTTATGAAAGTAGCTTGAATGCCATCTGCAAAATTTATATTCACTGCGGCATGATCAGCATTTGTTATGTGATGCCAGACGCGCTTTTGATTTAGGCCACTTACAAATTCAACTTTATTTGGAATCAGTGCCAGAATTTGATCGATGTAATGGCTTCCCCAATCAAAAATTGCCCCACCCGAAACTTTCACATCTGAGTGCCAGAAATCGCAGGGTCTTGAATATCCACCAACAAAACTTTCATATGAGAAGAGTTCGCCGATATCGCCGTTATCAATGGAATTTTTGATCGTTAAGAAATCCTGGTCAAAGCGACGGTTCTGATAAACAACCAGAGTTAGTCCGGCGCTCTTTGCAAGCGCCATGAGTTCATCGCACTCTTTAGCGTTAAGGGCCATTGGTTTCTCTAGAATGACATGGATGCCAAGTGCGAGTGCTTTCTTGGCCCACGAATAATGGCTATTTGGTGGCGTTGAGATAACAACTAAATCGATGCCTTTAGATTCCAACATTAAATTAGCATCGCTAAATGCAGTTGCAGTGGGTGTGAGTTTTAGTCCGGCCTGAACGCGGTCGGGATTGGTGTCGCAGATAGCCGCAATTTCTAGGTGGTCACAGGCCGCAATAGCTTTGCTGTGTTCGTCGCCGATTGCGCCATAGGCCAATAAACCAACCCGGATTTTTTTATCAGACACTAATGCGCTCCCTATTAATCGTAAGGTGTAAGTCTAGATGAGTAAGACTGATCAGGCACATTTAAGTGAATCGATTCAGTCTCAGACATGAAAGAAGTAGGATTTAGCCATGAGTTTTGTTATGTATTCGACAACCTGGTGTGGTTATTGCAAAAGACTAAAGTCCCAATTGGCTGATCTCGAGGTAACTTTTGAAGAGATCAACATTGAAGAGGTTCCTGGAACTGCCGAGATAGTTGAGAAAGTAAATGGCGGAAATCAGGTTGTGCCTACGCTGGTTTTCTCTGATGGAACTGCGATGACAAATCCTTCGGCCAAGGCTGTTGTGGAGAAGCTAGCTACGCTTGCTTGATTACCTTATCGGCCCAAGTTAGTTCTGATTCACTGCTGTGAGCTACTAGAACAACAGTGGTGCCGCTTACTGCAAGTTTTTGCAGCAGTTTGATAATTCGTTCGCGGTTTTCAATGTCTTGTGCTGCAAGTGGTTCATCTAAAAGTAAAACCGGGGTTTTCTGTGCGATAGCGGTTGCTATTGATACTCGTTGAGCTTCGCCACCAGACAGAGTTGTTACTTGTCGATTGGAAAGTTCGGTTAAAGCAAGTGCTTCGATAATTTCTTTGGAATCGCCAGCCATTTCGATTATTTGTTTAACAGTGAAGCCCAACGTGTAGTTCTGGTTTTGAATTGCCATTGCACGCAGCTTAGAAAGTTGTGATGCTGGGGTAAGTGCAGGATCTGTATCGTCGATTGTGATTGTGCCTTTTGTTGGTTTGATGTCGCCAGCCATTGCATTTAGCAGAGTGGATTTACCTGAACCATTTGGACCAAGAATTACAGTGATTGAAGCGCCAGGGATTTGATCGCTGTAATCAGTAATGATTTGTTTGCTACCAAGATCGATGCTGATTTTGTTTATGGAAATCATTGGGTCTTCCAAATGTTGTTTCTCATTGTGACCAGAGCGATTAGAACCGGCGCACCGACAAGTGAAGTGATTAAACCAATTGGAAGTTCATTTGGTTGGACGGCGCTTCTTGCGATGGTGTCGGCGGCTACGACAAGCAGTGCACCAATGATTGCGGTATGAAAGATTAGTTTGCGATGGACCGGACCATATATAAAGCGAGCAATGTGTGGTGCTGCAAGGCCAATGAATGCAATTGAACCAACCGTGCTGACTGCGCCACCTGCAAGAAGTGAGAGAGCGATAAGTGCGAGCAAGCGAGAGCGTGGAACATCGATACCTAAATGAAATGCGGTGGAATCACCAAGTGAAAGTCGGTCAAGGGCTGGTGAAACTCTCCAGGCAATAGCAGCGCCAAGAATTGCAGTGATTGAGATTCCGAGAAGATTTTCCTGGGTTATTAAGGCAAGTGAGCCGAAGTTCCAGAAAGAAATTGATCGGGCATCAGCGCGTGTGACCATTGATGAGAGAAGACCAACTGCAGCTGTGAAAAATGCAGAGACTGCAATACCGACGATGATTAAAGAGAACGAAGAGAGCTTGCTTCGAAGATTGGCTAACTTAAATGTCAGCGATGTTGCAAGTAATGCACCAAGTGCACCGCATGCAATTGCACCGAGAGAACCAACTTGAACGAAGCCAGTTAAGACAGCCAATACGGTGCCGAGTGATGCACCAGCTGTTGTTCCTAAGATTGATGGTTCGGCCAATGCGTTGTTGCAGGCACCTTGTGCGATTAAACCGGCGAGTGCGAGAGATGCACCAACAATAAGCGCAGCGGTGACACGTGGAATGCGGATCTGCCACAAGATTTCGTTGCTGCCGGGGGAGAAAAGTGCGGACCAGAAGTTTTCGATTTGAGCAGCGCCGTTATAGATCGCAATAAAGGTAACGAGAACAAGCAAAATTGTTGGGGCTACCTTCTTCACTTTGTAACCGCTTCGACTGCTCTGGCTAACGCAGTGACAAGTGATGGAGTGCGGGGACCATAAGAAAGTAATAACGAATCGTCAACATCAATTACCGCTTGGTTTTTGCCAGCTTGAGTTTGGGCAACACCAGGAAGTTTTAATAAACCAGAGATACCACCAACAGATTGCAGACCTTTAGTCATAACAATGATGACATCTGGATTTAGTGTGGCCAGGCTTTCGGCTGTCATTGTGTTGTATGGGTTTGGTAAAGATTGGGCACCGACATCTGTTGCTCCAATTGCTTCGATCAAAGAATCAGAACCCGAACCTGGACCACCGATCAAATAGACCGAAGAAGTGCCGCGAAGATATAAGAATGCAATGCGGGATTTAGTGGCGACGGTAGAAGTTTTTAGCTCGTCATTGAAAGCTTGATTTAACAAATCACCTTGCACTGGTGCACCGATTGCTGATGCAACCGCTGCAACCTTTTTTGAGATATCAGAGAGCGTCCAGCTTTCAGGAGTTTCAACAATCTTGATGCCTGCAGTTCTTATCTGATCGAGCGCCGCTCTTGGTCCGGTAGAAGCATCGATGATTACGAGATCGGGTTTTAGTTCGATAACTTTTTCGGGCAAAACTTGGTGTCCTGAAGTAACAATTGGAATATCTTTCAAATCTTTTTCAGTGCTGGAAATATCTCGGCCAACCAGAATTGATTTAGCATTTAAAGCATTGATTATTTCGGCTACGCCATTTGCAAGAACTACTACGCGCGAGACTGAGAAATTTGCAGTTGAATCAATTGAAATTTTTGAAACATCGTTCTCAGAAATTGTCTGGATTTGTAGATTCTGTGACGTGCCGCACCCAGTTAGCAATATAGCTAGTGTTGTTATCGCAATCACACCGAATTTCTTCATGGGGATAGTGTGCCAATTCTTTTAACGACAGATACACGTGTCCTGTCGGATAAGTGACTAGAGCTAGCAATTTAGAATTTCGCCATGAAGCGCGCGATTTTCGGAGTTGTTATCGCGCTTACCTTTGCCATAAATCCGGTTGCAGATGCGGCAACAATAAAAGGAGCACAGGGTCAGACCCTAAGTGTTTCGGCAACAACTGCGAAGAGCGGTGCGATGATCAAGGTAAGGGGAAATAAATTTGATGAGACCGTTGGGATCTATCTGGCGTTCTGTGTTGTTCCGAGGAAAGGTCAGCCACCAACACCTTGTGGAGGTGGAGTAAATAAGGCCGGTCTCGGTGAAGCTTCCTTCTGGATTTCATCGAATCCACCGCCATATGCAATTGGTCTGACTGAAGAATTTTTACCAGGAGGACGTTTTACCCAGAAGGTCCGGGTATCAAAGAAGATCGGCAAATTTGATTGCACCAAAGTTAAGTGCGCAATAACTGTGCGAGCAGATCATCTGCGTGGTGCAGATCGAAGTTATGACACGTTTATTCCAATCAAAATCAAATAATAAGGAGAGCAATGAAAAAGATAGTTCTAGTTTTAGCTTTGGCAGCATCAATATTGGTACTATCAGGTGCGCAGGCAGCTGAGACTAAGATTGTTGGTGGACCGCTGACAAACCTTGAAGCCCAAGGCGCGGTGATCAATATCCAACTCTCAGCAGTTCCAGCAAAGGCTGGTCTTTATATCCAGCAGTGCGTGCAGAACGCAGCGGGTGCGCGTCCAGATATCTGCAACAAAGCGGCCGAGCTCTGGATTTCAACAGCTCGCGGTGCTTCATTTGCACCAACTGCGGCAATTCAATTTAAGCCAACAGCAAGCTTTGTTGCTGGCAGCACAACCATAGATTGCACAGTTTCGAAGTGCGGAATCTTTATGCGCTTTGATCACACTGCAGCTGCAGATCTTTCAGAAGACCAATTCATTGCACTGACATTTAAGTCAGCAGCTGCAGGCACTGTTGTTCTGCCGGCTGATGAAATCACCGCAACAATAAATGGCACAGCAGTAAGCACAAGGGCGCCAATGACACTTGGGTATCGCCAAGTTGCAACAGTTGCAGCAACATCAAAGGCTGGGGCCACACTTACATTCGAAGCGATATCTCCGGCATGTGCGTTAAATGGAAGAGAGATAACACCATTGAAAGGAAGCGGGGAGTGCGCAATATCAGTGACTTCAGCTGGAAATGCAACTGCTTCTAGAGCGACAGCAATCTTGCCGATTCGCTTAACTTTAGGTGTGCAAACAATTGCGGCGATCCCAGCCAAGAAGTCAGTAAAGCTTGCAACCAAAACAAACTTTGGTAAGAAAGTTAGCTACAAGGCGAGTGGAAGCTGCTCAGCTAAGAAGAGCGTTTTAACTGCAAAGAAAGGTAAGTGCACAATAAACGCGAGTGCAGCGGGCCAGGACGGTTTGTTCGGCGAGTTCGAGAAGAAGGTTGTGTTGCGCATTAAGTAATTAAACCTTTGCTGCCGCGATGACTCCGAGACACATTTCATCTGAAGAACCTTCGCCCCAAGTTATGTAACGAGGTTCTAGATTCTTTAGTTCTGGAATCTTCTGACGCAGCGTTGGATCAAATTTGCATTCAACGCGGATTGTGTCGCCAGCCCTTACTGCAATTGGAGTCTTCAAGATAGTTGCAGATTGGTCATCGAAGTTGTAGTTGGCAACATTGAGAATAGTTTTCTCATCTGCCTTGCCTGGGTTGAGAATCAACTTTAATGATCGACCCAAGAGGTGCATGTGAGGCCCTGCTGCGATGACATTGAAGTTATTGTTAATGACCTTGTCACAGCGCGAAATCAGAGATGGCGTTGGCTTGTTGGGATTTTGGCCGCAAATAACATTTATGCCAGCAGCTTCAAATGCGCTCATGGTGCTGGTGCGCGATGCCAGATCAATTAGTGATTGACGTCGATCGCAGAGCGGTCCGGTGATTCCGGGTGGGCAGGCAAGTTCGACTGGTGCTGGGAAGAGTTCGACATGCAGCTGCTTAACTTTCGCACCTTTTGCGGGAATCACATCCATCACAATCTTGGATTGATCGGTCTTCATGCCTCCGTGATGTCCCGCAAGTAAGTTGTAGTGGACCTGCAAAACAAATCTTTCACCCTTTTTAAATGGAGTTCCGTATCCCTTTGGTGAAACATCTTTGCCGCGACCAGGCGCCCAAGAACTTAGCCAAGGTGATGTAACAAATGTTGAAAGCATTCCGCCAAGACCAGTGCCACCGAAACATGGCCAGCCGCCGCCCTTGTTATCAGCTTTTATGGCTTCTTCTAAATCAGCATCGGTTACTCGGAAAACAATTGCGTGGTGAACCATTGCTTTTTGCTGTGGAATAAATTCGATAGCTCTGATGATTGAATCTTCAGTAACTTTAGGATCAAGTAAGAAACAGCGATAATCATCGGTACCTTTATTTGGCGCAACGGGCAGGTGCGCTTTCTGCATAGTGACTGTGTAGCGCTTCATCTTCTGGTTCTTCTGGGCTTTTGCCGCATTTGCACTCTGTGGAATTAGTGATGCCAACAACAGGAGAGCGGCTGAAATCGAAATTAACTTAATTTTCATGGTGCAGAGAATACCGAAAACCTCAAGGTGCAGCCCACTTGAAATCCAATTACTGTAGCGCAGTGAAGATTTTGAGAGTTATTGCGGCAGGTGCGCTCTCAGGCTTCTTGGTAATTTCTTTAAGCGTTCCAGTCATAGCAAATGCGGATTCAGTAGTCGTAAAGACAATCACCACAGCACCTGGAGTTTCGATTGATACCTCCTTATATCTACCCAGCCAATCGCCAGCACCAGCAATACTTATTGCTCATGGTTTTGGTGGAACAAAAGATTCTGTAGAAGCGGATGCTAAATACTTTAGGGATAAAGGCTTTGCAGTTTTAACTTGGACGGCTCGCGGCTTTGGAGATTCAACTGGCCAGATTGAAATGAATTCAATTGGCGCAGAAGTTAGCGATACCCGCGAATTGATTTCTTATTTAGCAAAGAACCGTAAGGTCAAGCAGGATAAAGCTGGCGATCCACTTGTTGGAATCATGGGAAGTTCTTACGGTGGTGCTAATGCACTTTTGACTGCAAGCCAAGACCAACGTATCGACGCCGTGATTTCGGATATTACTTGGAATGATTTACAGAACGATCTCTTCCCACAAGCAGTCGAAGGATCAAAAACACCTGGGCCATTTAAAAAAGTTTGGGCTGGAACCTTCTTCTCGGCAGTGACATTTCAGAACGCTTA
>DDMR01000080.1:2924-3687 GCA_002340925.1 Actinobacteria bacterium UBA2541 | reverse complement strand
CCAACTAAAATTATTTTGTGTGGTTCAAGATGTCTTGCGATAAAGACACCAAAGAATCGCCCAGCCGAGAAGAATAGATAGAAAAATGCACTACTCAATGCTCCTGATTCTAACGACCCATTTGAAGTTTTGATTATTGTTGGGAGCCACACTCCGATTGAGTTTTCAAGTCCTGAATAAAAAATTACTGCCAACAAGATTATTAATAACTGAAATTGATTCTGCTTGGTCTGTGAATAATGTTTAAATTTTTCGACTCGCCAATCAGCACCCGTTAGGAATCTGGTTGCCACAAGCGATGTGCCGACTGCAAAAATAATAATAGCTGGGATATTTGAAGATCCAAGCATGCCGATAGTAAATGGACCAGCTAGTGCCCCAAATCCTGTCGCTGCACTTGCTAAATTCATTCGAACATGTGAGGCGTTACTACTTCTAGTAAAAAGCTGTAACAGTGCAAGTCCGGTAGCGCCATATCCAATGCCTGCGAAACAACCTGAGAGAGTTAGCAGAACAGCGTCATTTAACGTTACGACACCAATAAAGCCAATAAATGCAACAACTATTCCGCGTCTGATGAACCAAATTAAATCCATCTTTGGGCCGAATACTTGGACCAAGATTGTGCCAATTAGAGTGTGTAGCGCGAATCCCGCCAAGACCAGACCTGATGTCGAGATTGATAAATTATTTCGCTCTGCAATCCATGGCAACATCGGGCCCCAAGAAGTCGAGGTAAAGCCCATCATCGCAAATGCAACTG
>DDMR01000080.1:0-2723 GCA_002340925.1 Actinobacteria bacterium UBA2541 | reverse complement strand
GATTCATTTGAAACTAAGAAAACTGCTAAATCTCCAATTTCCGAACTTTTTGCAATTCTTCCAAGTGGGTGTCCTGCACCCCAATCAGCGAGAACTTCTTCAATACTCTTTTCGCCACGATGCATTTCAGCAGATGTCCGCAACATTGGGGTGTCTACAGATCCAGGAAGAATCGCATTCACTCTGACACCACTTATAGCTAAATCAATTGCAGAAGCTCGAGTCAGCGCGTTGATTGCACCTTTAGATGCCGCATAGGCAACAACAGTCTTCTGACTCATAAGTGATTGAACCGATGAGATGTTCACTATCGAGCCTGCTTTCTGGGTGATCATTGCTGGAGCAACATATTTGGCAGTCAAGAACATGGATTTTGCGTTGACGTTGAAAGTTCTATCCCAGACTTCCTCAGTGGTATCTGTGACGCTGCCATAGGTCTGAATTCCCGCACAGTTAATTAAGCCATCAATACGGCCATGGGCGGCTAAAACTTTTGTTACTGCATCTTCTACTTGTGCTTCATTGCTTACATCTACTACTTGAGAACTAAACCTGGATCCAAAATCTGCATATTTTGAATTCTGATTCGCTAGTGAAGAGCTATCAAGATCGAAAGAAATTACAGTGGCGTTTGAATCAAAAAATTTCTGGACACAGCCTTCGCCGATGCCCTTGGCGCCACCAGTAACGATTACAACTTTGCCGCTCAAGTCAATGCCCATTTTTGCTCCATATGATTGAAATCCCAGACAAATCAAAGGATAAGGCATTTAGTATGCTTGGCAAATGTCAGCATCAGATTTAGTTGCCAAGTTAACCGCCCTCTTGGGCAGTGATGTTGTGCGTAGCGATGCGGTATCACTTCAGGCCTACAGCCGTGATGCGACTCCGATGTTTGAAGGACTTCCTGAAGTAATTGTGGCTCCCAGAAATACTCAAGAAGTTGCCAAGATTGTTAAATTTGCTCACGATACTAAAACACCGATAATCGCTCGAGGTGCAGGCAGCAATTTGTGTGCGGCGACAGTTCCGCTAAATGGTGGAATTGTGATGAGCATGACAAGTATGAATAAGGTTTTAGAAGTCGCTAAATCTGAAATGATCGCAATCGTGCAGCCTGGTGTTACTAATTTAGATTTAGATCAATTGGTTGAAAAAGAAGGTCTGCGCTTTGTGCCAGATCCAGGTTCACGAAATGTTTCAACTATTGGTGGAAATGTTGCAACCAGTGCTGGCGGGCTTCGTGGTCTTAAATATGGAACAACCCGAAATTACATCTTAGGTTTGGAAGCCGTTCTTGGAACTGGCGAAATTATCCGCACCGGTGGCCGTTTGGTTAAAGATGTTGCTGGATATGACGTAACGAGATTATTAGTCGGAAGCGAGGGAACCCTTGCAGTCTTTACTGAAATCACAGTTGCACTTGCGCCCCGTCCTGAAGCATCTAAATATGGTGTTGCCTATTTCGAAGATTTATCAGCTGCTGCGCAAGCCGTTGA
This sequence comes from Actinobacteria bacterium UBA2541, assembly GCA_002340925.1. Classification (GTDB taxonomy): domain Bacteria; phylum Actinomycetota; class Actinomycetes; order Nanopelagicales; family Nanopelagicaceae; genus AAA044-D11. The sequence goes on along the minus strand of DDMR01000080.1, from coordinate 1,224 downwards.
GAAAATTATTACATCCGGAATCTTGCCGGCAACGTTGGAGTTTTTGGATAACACATGTCTTGTAGCAGTCGAAGACTTTGCACATCTTGGTTTAGATACCAAGGCGGGCGCACTTTTATTGTTTGGCGATGACGGTGATTTAGTTTCGATCGAGCAGAGCGTTAATAAAATGGCAGAGATTGCCAAGTCATCAAGTGGTTGTCGCGGCGTAACCCTTGCTGCTGATATTGCTGCTGCTGAAGCACTTCTATATGCACGACGATGCTCATTGCCAGCCCTAGCGCGATTAAGTTCACTTTCAATTTTGGAAGACATTGCTGTGCCAAGAAAATCTATGGCTGAAGCGGTTAAACGAATTGAAGCAATTGGCGTCAAGCACGGTCTTCGCATCGGAACCTTTGGTCATGCTGGTGATGGAAATCTGCATCCGACAATCGTTTTAGATAAAGATAATCCTCGCGAAGTTGCGGCGGCTGAAGCAGCACTTGCTGAAATCTTCGCACTCCCCCTTGAATTCGGCGGAACTATTACGGGCGAACATGGTGTTGGTTCGGCGAAGTTGCCATATCTTGAAGCAAAAATTGGTCCGGCAAATATGCAACTACAGCGAGATATCAAAAAAGTTTTTGATCCAATGGGGATTTTAAATCCAGGTCGGATCGGTTCATGAGAGAGAAATTTAGTCAAGATAAATTAGATCGCTGCATCTCTTGCGGTTATTGCCTGCCAGCATGCCCAACTTATAAGTTAACTGGAAATGAAGAGTCTTCTCCCCGCGGCCGAATAACTCTAATGCGAGCAGTGCAGAACGATAAATTGCCAGCCCTCGATTTGTTGAAGGAATCTTCATTCTGTTTAGGCTGTCGTGCTTGCGAACCGGTTTGTCCTGCCGGTGTCGAATATGGCGTATTGCTTGAAGAGATGCGGGACATAACTTGGCAAGGAAAGAACCGTCCACTAATTATTCGTGGCCTCTTTGCAATTGTTGATTCAAAAATAGGAATGTGGGGGCTTGGTTTATTTTCACCGATGGCCCGTCGACGTGAAGCTAATAAGGATCTTCATCTTATGTATGGCTGTTTTGAACGCCGACTCTTTCCCTCAGTAAGTCGCGCAGTTGCGAAGTTGGCGCCAGAGGTTTCTTGCTCATCTGATCAAGGTTGTTGTGGCGCACTTCATGCACACAACGGCGAACTTGAAAAGGGTAAGGAGATGGCGAAGGCT
>DDMR01000072.1 GCA_002340925.1 Actinobacteria bacterium UBA2541 | reverse complement strand
ACTGGCAAGTGATTTACAGTTGCGAGACCAGCAGCGGTAACCATATTTAGTGCGCCGGGTCCAATTGATGCAGTTACTGCAAACGTTTGGGTGCGATTTGTTGCCTTTGCAAAACCAATAGCAGCATGTGTTAAGCCTTGTTCATTGCGACCTTGCACAAAGGGCAGGATGTCGTTGTATTGATCAAGTGCTTGTCCAAGACCGGCAACGTTTCCGTGACCAAAGATTCCCATTGCTGCAGGTATGAAACGACGTTTAACTCCATCAGCAACCGTGTGCTGGGCGGCAATAAAGCGAATAACTGCTTGCCCAACAGTCAGCCTCTCAGTTGGCCCGTAATTTGGATTTGTCATTTCATACTCCTCTTTCTACTGCCAGCTGCGCCCGTGAAGGATTATGGTTTTTTCTTCAGTCATTTCATTTACTGTCGAACGAACGCCTTCTTTACCGATTCCACTTGATTTGAGTCCACCATATGGCATCAAATCTGCGCGCCACAGCGGTGTCCAATTTATGTGAATGCTTCCGGCATCAAGTTCGCGAGCTGCTTGAATTGAGTTATCCATATTCTTAGTGAATACGCCGGCTCCGAGTCCATATGCCGAGTCATTTGCAATAGCAATTGCATCGGTAATTCCAGTTGTTGAACTAACTGCAATTGCTGGTCCAAATAATTCATCTTGAGCAAAGGCCGATTTTGGATTTACGCCGCAGACAATTGCTGGTTGAACTATTGCGCCAGTTCTTGCGCCACCTGTTAATAGCGTTGCGCCTTCACCTACCGCTGCCGCAATTGATTTTTCAACACGGATTGCTTCTTTCTCTGAAATCAAGGTTCCAACTTTAGTATCCGCACTCTTTGGATCGCCCACCTTAATCGCTTCAACTCTTGGCTTAAGTGCATCCAAGAAATTAGCCATAACTTTCTCGTGAACAATTACGCGTTGCACTGAGATACATACCTGGCCAGCATTGATGTAGCCACCGAGTGCAACCGCATCAGCCGCATATTCAATATCAGCATCATCCATGACAATAACTGGGCAAGAAGATCCAAGTTCGAGTGACAATTTCTTGGCACCGGCAATAGATGCGATATGAGTGCCCGTAACAGTTGAACCTGTAAACGAAACTTTTCGAACTCTTGGATCAGAGACTAAGGCATCTCCGAGAACTGAACCTGAACCAGTTATTACTTGCAGAACGCCGTCTGGTAGCCCCGCTTCCTTCAAATATTTTGCAATTGCAAATGCGGTAAGTGGAGTAGTTCGTGCTGGCTTTAGGACAACAGCATTTCCTACGGCAAGAGCTGGTCCGATTTTGTGAAGAACCAATAAACCTGGGTAATTAAATGGGCTGATTGCAACAACAATTCCTACTGGTTGGCGAAGTGTAAAACCTAATTTGTCGAGACCGGTTCCCTTATTTGCATCAAGTGGAAGGGTTGAACCATAAAGTTGAGATCCTTCGAATGAAGATAGTCGGAAAATTTCACCACATCGAGAAGCTTCGGCTCGTGCTTCGACAAGGCTTTTCCCAGTTTCGCCAGAAATAATCTGAGCTAGCTCTTCAATGTTTTCTTCAGCGATTGTTGCAGCCTTCAAGATAATTGCGCTGCGCACATGGGCTGGAGTATTGCGCCAGAGCTTGGCACCAACTTCGGCACGAGTTAGATATCCATCTACATCTTTGAGCGAAGCTACGGGCACTTGACCAATAACTGATCCGTCAAATGGCGATTTAATATCTTCAAGGGTCATTTAATTATTCCTTACTAGTGATTTGGAAGAATTTCTTACAATTAACTTTGGTTCCATTAGATAAGTCTTAGTTCTTTCAGCTTTATCATTCTTGAGCAGCAACTGAGCTGCTTTATCGGCAATCTCAGTATTTCCAGGATCGACAGAGGTTAAGGAAATTTGACGCAAGTCCGCTAGGAAAGTGTTGTCATATCCAGTTATTGCGACAGTGCCATCGGTTGCACCTTGAGCCCCGATTGCCAGCAGATCATTAAATGCAGTGATTGCAGTTGGTGGAGTTTGCGAATTCATCAACCTTGCGGCTGCCTCGAATCCATCAATCTCGGTCGCACTCTTTGCGAACTCAACGCTTATAAATCTAGCTAAGCCTTTCTCCTTCATCACTGACTCGTAGGCACCTCTTCGACTCTTTGATACGTCACCAGCATCAACAGAGATATGAGAAATCTTCTGATGTCCGTTTTCAACAAGGTGTTCAATCAAGAGGCGCATTCCTATTTCGTCATTTGAACGTACTGTCGTTGCACGCGCAATATCTTTTGAGATTGCACTTGCGATAACAATATCAACACTCTCAGGCAAAGAGGCGAGACGATGAAGATCCGGAATCGATCCAACTACTAAAACGCTTTTTGGACGTAGGTCAATTAGTGCACTTACAGTTTTGGAATCAAGAATTTGTTCGCCTTGCGAATTAAGAAGCATGGCTGATGTCATAAAGCTGTATTCACCTTCGGCCTCAAGAGCTACACGCACCTGATCAACAATTTGGGCAAAGAGTGGGTTATGTAAATCGGCGACCAAAATTCCGATAAAGGTTCCGGTTTCAGTTGCTAAGGATCTGGCTAAAAAGCTTGGAGAAAAACCGAGTTCATCAGCTGCCTTCAACACTAATTCTTTTCGATAACTGCTGACAGTTTGTGGTGCAGAAAAAACAAGTGAAACTAATGATTTTGATACGCCAGCCTTTGCAGCGACATCTCTAATCGTTGGACGCTTAGTTCTGGCTGTTGTGCTCATGCGCGAACCTCTGGCTTGGTAATCGCAGTTATCTTTCCGGTATCAATCTCGTTTCGCAGCGCAATTAGTAAATCGCGAAGCGAAGTTAGCCCAAGGCCCAATACTTTTTTTGTTAAAACATTTGATAGCGAAGTATCAACCGGCACCTGTCCTGGAAATTGATCCTCGATTGAAGGTGGGGCTTCGCGCAGCAGAGTTGCATCGAGCTCGAAGATTTCGCAGATCAATCTTGCATAATCCATTCTTGAAATTGCATCATCGCCAACTAGGTGAAATGTGCCATGAACTTTGCGCGAAACAATTCGTTCAATCTGAGCGCCAATTTCAGAGGCCAGTGAAGGTGCGGTCACTTTGTTAACTAAGTCTCCACCAAATACTGTAAAAGTTTTTCCCGCCTTTAAATCAGCAACTAAAGCAGATGCAAAATATCCGAATCCAACATCCTGAGTTCTAGGCCCAACTTCTAAAGTCTGATGAATTCCCATGACCCCATCGACTCTGGCAATAACACCAGTATCAGGAGCAAGGTCTCGAATAACTTGTTCGCCTAAGGACTTTAAGACGCCATAGAAATTAACTGGATTTCCGGTATCGCTTTCAAGTGCCATATGGCCGGTGCCATCCATAACCCAACCGGTTGAAATATAAATAATTTGTGCGCCATTTTTATTTGCGGCATGTGTAACTCGTTGGGTCAGACCGACAAATGAGTCATAGGCATATTCCCGATTTTGTTGAAGCTTATTAAAATCATTTGCAATACCGCTATGAACTATTGCAACGCAGCCTTTTGTAGCTTCTGCGATTGAAGAGATACTTGATAAATCAGTAACCGTTGTTTTCCACGGTAATTCTTTCTCTGGTTGGCTTCGAACTAATCCAATAACCTCGTGCCCAGCAGCAAGCAACATATTTGCAATGTTGCCTCCGACGAATCCATTGGATCCGGTTACTGCAATCTTGGACATTTTGATAAACCCGATTCCCTGATATGGTTGGACCGCTCCAAAACAATAGCCGCAATAAGAGATTGATTCAAGAGAGAATTTGCCCATGAGTAAACCCCGCTACTTCTACAAAAAGGGCGAGCTGGCCAATGGCGATTGGGATGTAATCGTCAACGACAAACTTCCTGGTTGGAAGCACACTGGCACCAGAGTTGCCACGCTTTCGCCTGGCAAAATTTTTGAAATCGCAGCAGACAAAGTTGAGCGTTTGATCTGGCCACTTGAAGGCGAAGGCATTGTTGTTGATTATGTTGTTAATAGTGAAAGAAAGAACCAGAAGCTATTGGGACGTAAAACTGTCTTCAGTGGTCCAACTGATGTTCTATACCTTTCGATTGATACTTCAATAAAGATTTCTGGATCAGGTCGCTTCATTATCGCTGAAGCACCGGCAAAAAATTCTTTTCCAGATAAATATATTCCAGCAAAGAGTGTGCCCGTTTTTACTCG
>DDMR01000095.1:2970-11642 GCA_002340925.1 Actinobacteria bacterium UBA2541 | reverse complement strand
GTTGTAGATGGAAACGTTCTGGCATATGACGGCGGATATTCCGCATATGTTTTATCTAAGGCTGAACGAGCCCGTCAGATAACAGTTGAAGATGGCAAGCGAAATGCGTTGATCCGAAAGGAACTTGCCTGGCTTCGCAGAGGTGCACCTGCACAAACTGTGAAACCTAAATTCAGGATTGATGCTGCTAATACTTTGATTGCAAATGAGCCACCACCTAGAAACGAGACTGAGCTTCTAAATTTTGCAGCAAATAGATTAGGAAATACAGTTTTTGAAATTCATCAAGCAACGATTAAAGCCGGCGAAAAAATAATTTTGGAAGACCTTTATTGGAACATTGGTCCCGGTGATCGCATTGGTGTTGTGGGAGTAAACGGCGCTGGTAAAACAACTTTGTTCAGAGCCTTGCTTGGTCAGATTAGTTCAACGGCCGGCAAAATAACGACGGGAGTGACGGTAAAAGCTGCATTTCTCTCACAACATCTTGAAGAGTTAGATCCAACTTGGCGAGTTCTAGAAGCAGTAGAAAAAGTGGCTAACCAGGTTCAATTAGGAAACGGTAAAGAGTTATCAGCCAGCCAGCTCTGTGAAAAGTTAGGTTTCAATACAGATTCGCAGTGGACTCCGGTCGGAGATTTATCGGGCGGCGAGCGTCGTAGGTTGCAATTGACTCGGTTACTAATGGATAGCCCAAATGTCTTATTGCTTGATGAGCCGACAAATGATTTTGATGTCGAGACTCTGACTGCTCTTGAAGATTTACTCGACTCCTTTGGCGGCACGCTTTTAGTGATTTCGCACGATAGATATTTCCTAGAACGAGTATGTGATCGCTTTGTTGGCTTACTAGGGGATTCAAAGCTACGCGATTTACCCAGGGGCATTGATGAATATTTAAAGCTTCGAAGCAGCTCGATTGAAACTAGCGGATCTGTAACAACAAAAGTCAAGACATCAAATATTGCAGAGATCAAAGAAGTGCGGAAAGAGATTGCGAAGTATGAACGCCAAATCGCAAAGCTGGAAGCACAAATTATTGAGTTAGAGAGTCAGCAGAGTGAACTAGCTTTTGATCATGAAAAATTAGGGCAGAACATGGAAGAATTAGCAAAGTTATCCCAAGAGAAGTCTGCAATCGAAGAGAGTTGGTTGCAGGCTAATACAAATTTAGAAGGTCTCGAAAATTAAGATTACACATTCACAAACTGCCAGACTTGAAGCGCTTGCTGCAATTTCTGGTGTACTAATCGCGCTGCAATCGCGCGCAAATGGCGAACTCTCACATTTATTAGGCAATAGCACTGAAGCGGCGCTTGTCTCTTTTGGTTCAGGTTTGATTGTCATATCTGTTATTGCGCCTTTCAATAAATCAATTAAAACTGGAATTCGAAACCTCCGTGTTGCCGTTGCTGCAAAACAAATTCCAAGGTGGCGACTTTTTGCTGGAGTTCTTGGTGGAAGTTTTGTTGCACTACAAACTCAAGTTGTGCCGATAATTGGCGTGGCTCTTTATTCCGTGGCATCAATTGCGGGCCAAACCGCTATGTCATTGATAGTAGATCGAATCGGCTTAACCGGTGGTGGCAAAAAATTGATTTCAAAACGTCGAGTCATGGCAGCTTTGATAACTGTTTTTGCTGTTTTTATCTCAGCGCTGGATCGAATTTCCTTGGCCTCCTTCTCAGTTTTTGCGGTTGCCCTTGCAGCATTGGCGGGTGCCTTAGTCGGTGTTCAACGAGCGCTCAATGGCCAGATCAATGAATATTCGAAGGCAAGTTTCACAACTTCGCTATTGAATTTCTTTATGGGAACTTCGGTTTTAGCACTTATGTTATTTGCGCTCCTAATCTTTAACGGAGATGAAATAGTTCCACTTCCAAGTGGCCCATGGTGGATTTACACCGGAGGAACAATTGGTGTTATCTATATTGCATTTACTTCAACGATTGTTCAACATCTCGGCGTTCTAACATTTACGCTCTTTAGCGTGGGCGGCACTTTAATCGGGTCACTTCTAATTGATCTGATTGCGCCAACAAATGGAAATACCGTCTCTTGGTATTTAGTTTCAGGAATCTTGATGACCTACCTAGGTGTTGTTATTGGTGGGCAATCAAAGCTATTTAAGCGCTAAGCGCGACCAGCAAGTTTTACAGCGTCCGCTACTTTGGTCACAACCTGAGTATCAAAAACACTTGGAACGATGAAGTTTGCATTTAGCTGATCTGATGTAACACAAGAAGAAATAGCATCAGCTGCTGCGACCAACATCGCGTCTGTAATTTTTGTGATTCGACCATCAAGTAAACCGCGGAAGATTCCTGGGAATGCAAGAACGTTATTGATTTGGTTTGGTTGATCACTTCTGCCAGTAGCAACAACAGCTGCATATTTACGGGCAATTCTAGGATCAATCTCTGGGTCTGGATTCGCCAGCGCAAAAACTATTGAACCTGTAGCCATTGCGGCGACATCATATTCCTTTAAAACATCTGGTGCGCTAACACCAATAAAGATATCGGCGCCAACCATGGCTTCTGAGATTGTTCCACTGAACTTTCCAGGTGAACAATTATCTACAAACCAGGTGCGCATCTCTTCATCGCCAGCTTTATGTTCGGAGACCAGGCCATCTTTATCGTAACCAATAATGTTTTTGGCACCACTTGCTACTAACAACCGAGCGATTGCAGTTCCAGCAGCACCTGCACCACTCATAACAATTTTTGCTTTTGCTAAATCTTTCTTAACAAACTTAAGTGCATTGGTAAGAGCAGCAAGAACAACAATTGCAGTCCCATGTTGATCATCGTGGAAAACTGGGATATCTAGAAGATCGCGAAGTCGACGCTCAACTTCAAAACAGCGAGGTGCAGAGATATCTTCTAGGTTAATTCCACCATAAACCGGCGCAATGATTTGAACAGTTCTTACAATCTCATCTACATCTTGAGTGTCCAAACAGACTGGCCAAGCATCAACATCAGCAAATCGCTTGAATAGCGCAGCCTTGCCTTCCATCACCGGAAGTGCGGCCTCTGGCCCAATATTTCCGAGTCCCAAGACAGCCGATCCATCTGTAACAACTGCAACAGTATTTCGTTTGATTGTTAGGCGTCGGGCATCTGATTTATCAGCAGCAATTGCTTGTGAAATACGTGCAACACCGGGGGTATAGGCACGAGATAAATCATCACGGGTTTTTAGTGGAACCTTAGATTGAATTTCAATCTTGCCACCAAGGTGCAACAAGAAAGTGCGATCACTGACTTTACGAACAGTAAGTTCTGGATGGCTTGCGATTGATGCAGTGATTGCTTCAGCGTGTTCAGCATCGATTGCATCGCAAGTTACGTCGATGACTACGTGATCTAAGAAAGATTCAACAACGTCAAGTGCGGTAATTGCAGCACCTGCGGCCGTAATTGCAGTTGTAACTTCGGCAACTGGTTGCGCGGACGGCGGACCTTCAACGCGAATAGTTATTCCGTAGCCGGGACTTGTAGATGCCATATTTTATACAACTCCATATAAGCGATCGCCGGCATCGCCTAAACCAGGAACGATGTAACCCTTTTCATTTAATTTTTCATCAAGAGCGCCGGTAACAATTGTTATTGGCAAGTTCTTTCCAGCAAATTCTTTTTCAAGCAGTGCAATTCCTTCAGGTGCAGCCAAGATTGTTATCGCAGTGATATCGGTGGCACCACGCTCAAGAAGGTAATTGATTGCGGCAATCAAAGTTCCACCAGTTGCAAGCATTGGATCAAGGATGTAGCACTGACGTCCAGTTAAATCATCAGGCAAGCGATTTGCATATGTAGATGGTTGCAGAGTGTCGTGATCGCGAATCATTCCGAGAAAACCAACTTCAGCTGTCGGCATTAATCGTGTCATTCCCTCGAGCATCCCAAGGCCAGCACGCAAAATTGGGACAACTACAGGTCTTGGTTTTGTAAGTTCGACACCATCGGCCATCGCAACTGGGGTCTTAACTTTTACTGGAGTTGTGCGAACTTCTCGCGTTGCTTCGTAAGCCAATAAAGTGACGATTTCTTCAGTTAATTGGCGAAAAGTTGGAGAATTAGTTTTTTCATCCCGAAGCACTGTCAATTTATGTGCAAGCAATGGATGGTTCGCTACATGAATCTTCACGACGCATACCTTACTCGCGCTAGTGGGGCTTGTCGCACGCCCGCTTTAGTGTCAGTATTGAAGCCTGCATTAATAGGACCGGGGGGTGAGCGCATTGATAAACGAGTCGAGCAATGTGGAAGACTTTGGGATTATTGCGTGGCACGAAGAAGGTCGCTGGAATGTGTCGGAACTTACTCATGCCAGGGATCTCGGTTCAATCATGGATCAATTGAATTCGCAAGCAACTAATGGTGGGGCGATTGCGCTGATTGCAATCGAAGAAGATTATTTTGTTGTTGCTAGAGCGCTTGGTTCTCAAATGCAAATGATGATTAGTGATGTTACATATGCACTCGAGTCTGATTTAGCTGCTGACTTACTTGAAATGCTGGATCTGCCATTCCCGGAAGAAGATGATGATTCGCAACCTGGTGGTGACATTGATTTACTATCAGATCTCGGCATGAGCGCAATGGAACTTGAAGCGCTCTGTGATGATCCAGAACTTTTCCCTGACGAACAATTAGATGCAATAGCGTCGAAACTTGGATTTGGAAATCAATTCGCCGAACTTTATGAGAGCCAATAAACATTGTCTTTAATTTCAAATTCTTATCAAGATGAAATGCAGCAGGCGTTAGAAATTGCTAAATCAGCGCTCGCTTCTGGTGATGTCCCAGTGGGAGCACTGGTATTAAGTCCAGTGGGCGAAGTGATTTCAACTGGTTTTAATCGCAGAGAAATTGATAACGATCCAAGTGCACATGCTGAAATTATTGCGCTTCGTGAGGCTGCAATCGCAAATGGCTCTTGGCGTTTGGATGGTCACACAATTGTCGTGACACTTGAACCTTGCCCAATGTGCGCAGGTGCAATTTCGCAGGCAAGAATAAAGACATTGGTATTTGGTGCTTGGGATGCAAAAGCTGGTGCGGTTGGCTCAGTTTGGGATGTTCTGCGTGATCCAAGAACGCTGCATCAGGTTGAAGTTATTTCAGGAGTGAATGAAAGCGAATGCGCTTTGCTATTAAGCGAGTTCTTCAAGAATAACCGTTAACGAGCACTGCACTGGCTCGGTTACTCTTAACCAGTGAGTCCAATAACAACATATGCCTATCTTGGTCCAACCGGGACTTTTACTGAGGCAGCGCTTCGCCAAATCGCAGGTGAATCAGATGTTCTGGTTCCTTATTCAAATGTAACTGCAGCGCTTAACGCAGTTCGCGATGGCAAAGCTGAAAAAGTTTTAGTTCCAATTGAAAATTCCGTAGAGGGTGTTGTTTCTAGAACACTAGATGAATTAGCGGTCGGAACTCCACTAGTTGTAACAGCTGAAACAACTCTTCCAGTTTCTTTTGCACTAATGGTTCTCCCTGAAAGCGTTGGTAAGCCAATTACAAAAATTGCTACCCATCCCCACGCAGAAGCGCAATGCCGCTCTTATATTGCCAAGAACTATCCCCAAGCCGAGGTAGTTGAGATGTCCTCAACCGCTGGCGCTGCAAAGGGATTGAAAGATGGAAATTATGATGCCGCCATTGCATCTGAAATTGCTGCAAAAAAATATGGGGTCAAAGTGATAGCTAGCGATATCGGTGATAACGCCGGCGCAGTAACTCGATTTGTTGTAGCGCAAAAACCTGGTGAAACTCCAAAGCCAACCGGAAATGATCGAACTTCACTTGTTGCTTTTATTGGAATTGATCATGCTGGAGCGCTACTAGAAATTCTTACAGAGTTTGCAAAACAAGATGTCAATTTAACTTTTATTCAATCACGTCCGACTGGCCGCGAACTCGGTGACTACCATTTCATCATTGATGCAGTAGGACATATTGCAGACCCTAAAGTAGCTGCAGCCATTGAAGGTGTGCGCAAAATTTGTGAGGACATTCGTTTCCTTGGCTCATATCCACGCGTTGGTAAAAGTAACTAGATAGGCTGGCACACGTGATTGATCTAAAAACTTTACGGGAAAATCCCGATGCAATCCGCCATTCCCAGAAAGTTCGTGGCGAAGATGTTGCAGTTGTAGACCAACTAATCGAAGCCGACGCTCTTAGCAAGGCGGCGCTAAGTGAATTTGAAACTATTCGGGCCGAACAAAATGCCCTATCTAAATCAGTTGGCGCAGCTAAAGGTGATGAGAAAACGGCGCTTTTAGAGAATGCAAAAGAGCTAGCAAATAAGGTCAAGGCAGCAGATGCCAAGCGCGGCGAGCTTGAAGCTAAGACACGCGAATACTTATTAAAGATTTCAAATTTAATTGATTTAGATGCGCCAGTTGGTGGCGAAGAAGATTTCAAGATAATTGAAGAAATTGGTAAGCCACGCGATTTCAAGGGCGAGGGTTTTGAACCAAAAGATCATGTGGAATTAGGAAAATTGCTTAAGGCGATTGATACCGAACGCGGTGCAAAAGTTGCTGGCTCTCGTTCTTATTACTTAACAGGTCCTGGTGCAATGTTGGAATTTGCACTCGTTAATTTCGCAATCTCATCAGCAGTTAAAGCTGGATTCATCCCAGTAATTCCACCAGTTCTGGTAAATCCAGCTGCGATGGAGGGCACCGGATTTCTTGGCCAAGCCGCGGAGAATGTTTATCACTTAGAAGAAGATGATGTTTATTTGGTTGGAACAAGTGAAGTTCCACTTGCTGCGTACCACATGGATGAAATTGTTGAAAATTTGCCGATTAGGTATGCCGGTTATTCATCATGCTTCCGCCGCGAAGCTGGAACTTATGGCAAAGATACCCGCGGAATTATTCGGGTTCACCAATTCGATAAGGTCGAGATGTTTTCATTTGTTAAACCAGAAGAGGCGAAGGCGGAACATTTGCGACTTCTCGAATGGGAGAAAGATTTTCTAAAGGCAATGGAAGTTCCATTTAGAGTTATAGATGTTGCATCTGGAGATTTAGGGTCAAGTGCAATTCGTAAATTTGATTGTGAAGCTTGGATACCAACTCAAGGCTCCTATCGCGAAGTAACTAGCACCTCTAATTGCACTGAATTTCAAGCACGCAGATTAAATATTAGATACCGTGATGATTCCGGAACTAAGCCAGTAGCAACACTAAATGGCACCCTCGTCGCAGTCCCAAGAATGATTGTTGCAATTTTTGAGAATCATCAAAATCAAGATGGATCAGTGAATGTGCCAAAGGCCCTTCGCCCCTTTTTAGGCGTAGATACTTTGGTGCCATCTTTATGATTCCAGGTAAGCGCCCTAAGTTAATTGCAACTGATTTAGATGGAACGATAGTTCCACACCTTGGTCCGATCTCAGATCGCACAGTTGCAGCATTTAAAAAAGCTCATGATTTAGGAATTGAAATTTTCTATATAACTGGGCGACCACCACGCTGGATGAATGAAATCCGTGATTCGTTTGGATTTGGAAATGCAGTGTGCGCTAATGGCGCAATTTTATATGACCTAATGAATGGCAGAGTCCTAGAGCAATGGCTGATGCCAAAGGAAAATCAATTAGAAGTTGTTAAGCGTCTGCGCAAACATCTTCCGGGTATTTATTTTGCCGTGGAATACGATGAAGAATTCCATCGCGAGATCAAATACACAACTAAGTGGGATATTGGTCTAGATAATGTCGGTGTAGAAAATATTGAAGAGAAGATCGAACAACCAGCATTTAAAATGCTTGGCCGATGCGGCAATAATGAATTCACATCCGATCAGATGTTAGAAATTGCTACGCGCGAACTTGATGGAATTGCAAACATAACCCATTCAAATTCAAGTGAATCACTAATCGAAATTTCTGCAGTTGGTGTAAGCAAGGGTGAGACTCTTGCAAAGATGGCCGCTCGCGCAGGGCTAACAAGTGAAGACTGCGTCAGCTTTGGTGATAACCCAAATGATTTCTCCATGCTGCAATGGGCATCGAGATCTTGGGCAATGTCTGATGGCCATCCTGACGGCTGGAAGTATGCAAAGTTTGTTGCTGAAGCCCACTATCACGATGGGGTTGCAATGGTCATCGAAGAACTCCTGGAATTGCCCGCTTAACTAGTTAGAGGGTAAGTTTGCCCACGGAGGGCTCGCATAGCGGCCGAGTGCACCGGTCTTGAAAACCGGCAAACGAAAGTTTCGTGGGTTCAAATCCCACGCCCTCCGCCAGTTTTCTTCTTTTTTAGGCTGATTCCCGTGTGGGGGAATTCATAACTCGCAGAGCCAGATACATCTAGCAGGATTTAGCGATGCCCTGCAAAATTACCCCATGGCTACTGGGGTATTTTCAGAATCACGGGCAAAGATAAAAGAGCGCACTCTTAGAACTGATCGATGGTGGTTACAACCCCTGATTACGTTTTCAGTTCTAATGAGCTTTGTCGTTTATGCAACATTTCGCGCCTTTGAGAATAAGTATTATTTTGCCGAACCTTTAGTTTCTCCACTTTACTCACCATGTCTTTCCACGGCATGTGTTGATGGCACTTCACCCCTTGGGCAACCATTCAATAGTCAATATTTTGGAATAGGAATTTCACCAGCACTATTTATTTTGAT
>DDMR01000095.1:0-2860 GCA_002340925.1 Actinobacteria bacterium UBA2541 | reverse complement strand
GCATGTGCAGTTGCCGAACCTCACGCAAAATACACAGGCGAAACTCGGTCCCCTTTAATTTTGCAGAATTCACACCGCTGGTTCTTTTATGCTGGCTTAGCTTTCAACGTCATCCTTACCTATGACGCAATCATTGCTTTCAGGAATGAAGAGAAAGAGTGGGGCCACATGAGTGTGGGAACTTTGGTTCTCGTCTTTAGCACAGTGATGCTCTGGCTTTATTCACTCTCATGTCATACCTGTCGCCACACAATTGGTGGGCGATTAAAACATTTCTCTAAGCACCCAATTCGCTACAAGACTTGGACTTGGATTTCAGCCCTAAATCATAAGCATCCAACATTTGCTTGGATCTCACTCTTCGGAGTTGCTTTTGCCGATATCTACGTCCGCCAAGTTGCATCTGGCGCCTGGACCAATTTCTACTTCTTCTAAAGAGAGAAACTAATGACATCACTTGAAAAACATAAGTACGACGTAGTCGTTATCGGTGCCGGTGGTGCCGGACTTCGTGCTGCAGTTGAGGCACGTGCTGCCGGACTTCGCGTAGCAATTGTTTGCAAGTCTTTATTCGGTAAGGCCCACACTGTTATGGCTGAAGGCGGCGCCGCAGCATCAATGGGTAACGTAAATGAGAAAGATAACTGGCAGGTTCACTTCCGCGACACAATGCGCGGTGGAAAGTTTTTAAGTCACTATCGGATGGCTGAAATACATGCCAAAGAGGCACCAGATCGAATCTGGGAGCTTGAAGTATGGGGCGCACTCTTTGATCGCACCAAAGAGGGAAAGATTAGCCAACGTAACTTTGGTGGTCATGAATATCCTCGCTTAGCTCATGTCGGCGATCGCACTGGCCTTGAATTAATTCGCACAATGCAACAGCGCATTGTTGCGTTGCAGCAGCAAGATGCTAAGGAAAGTGGTAACGCCGAGAGCCACATCAAAGTGTTCGCTGAACTTACAATCACTGAAATCTTAAAAGAGAACGGCAAGATTGCTGGAGCTTACGGTTACTGGCGCGAGAATGGCAATGAAGTTTTATTTGAAGCCCCGGCAGTAATTGTTGCGACCGGTGGCGTGGGTAAGACTTTCAAAATTACATCCAACTCTTGGGAAGGCACTGGCGACGGCCATGCCCTAGCTCTCAAAGCCGGCGCAAACTTAGTCGACATGGAATTCTTGCAATTTCACCCCACTGGAATGGTCTGGCCGCCATCGGTTCGTGGAATTCTTGTTACAGAATCGGTCCGTGGTGAAGGTGGAATTCTTACCAACTCACTTGGTGAACGCTTTATGTTTAATTACATTCCTGAAGTTTTCAAGGATAAATATGCAGACAACGACGCCGAGGCAGATCGCTGGTATTTAGATCAAGACAACAACCGTCGGCCACCAGAGCTTCTTCCGCGCGATGAAGTTTCTCGTGCAATCAACGCTGAAGTCAAAGCGGGTCGCGGAACCGAACATGGTGGTGTATATCTCGATGTTTCAAAGCGAATTCCAGCAGATGTAATTAAGAAGCGCCTGCCTTCAATGTGGCACCAGTTCTACGAACTCGCTGGTGTAGACATCACTAAGGAAGCAATGGAGGTCGGCCCTACTTGCCACTATGTAATGGGTGGCGTTGAAGTAGAACCAGATACCGCAGCAGCTATTGGAGTTCCTGGTCTATTTGCAGCTGGTGAAGTTGCTGGCGGAATGCACGGGTCAAACCGTCTAGGCGGAAATTCACTTTCAGATCTCTTGGTATTTGGTCGTCGCGCAGGTATGGGCGCAGTCGAATACGTTGAGAAGAATCCAACTGCAACAGTTTCAGAGAAAGCCATCGCAGATGCAGCAGCCAGAATTGAAGCACCATTTAGTCGTGCAGGTGGCGAGAATTCATACTCGTTGCATGCAGAACTGCAAGAAGTAACTCACAACCTGGTCGGGATCATCCGCACTGGAAAAGAAGTTGAAGAAGCCATCGAAAAGATTGCAGCAATTCGCGCTCGCAGTGCAAATGTTGCGGTGGCTGGCAGCCGCCAGTTCAATCCAGGTTTCCACCTGGCTTTCGACTTAGACAATATGTTGTTAGTTGCTGAAAGTACCGCTAAATCTGCTCTACTTCGCGAAGAGTCTCGTGGCGGACATACCCGCGATGATTTCCCAGGCATGGATTCAAAGTGGCGCCAGGTAAATCACATCTCAAGTTTTGATGGCAAGAGTGTAAGTGTTAAATCTCAACCACTGCCACCAATACCTCAAGAGTTATTTGAGTTATTTGATATCCACGAACTTGAAAAATATATGACCCCAGAGGAAATTTCGAAAGGTGGTTCCAACTAATGCCCCGCAATCTCAAACTTCGTATCTGGCGTGGAGACGCGACAGATGGTGGACTCAAAAACGTTGAAGTAGAGGCAAATGATGGTGAAGTAGTTTTAGATTTAATCCATCGCGTGCAAGCAACTCAGATGGGCGATCTAGCTGTTCGCTGGAATTGCAAAGCTGGCAAGTGTGGATCTTGTTCGATGGAAATTAACGGAAAGCCACGTCTTGCTTGCATGACCCAAGTAGCTTCATTCCCTGAAGGTGAAGAAATTACTGTTACTCCACTTCGTGCATTCCCAGTAATTAAAGATCTGGTTACTGATGTTTCGTTTAACTACCGCAAGGCTATGGAAATTCCTTCATACGAGCACCCAAAGAATCTTGCTCCAGGCGAAGCCCGCATGGAACAAATCGATGTCGAGCGCAGCCAAGAGTTCCGCAAGTGCATCGAATGTTTCTTGTGCCAAGACGTTTGTCACGTTGTTCGTGATCACGAAGAGAACAAGAAATCATTCGCTGGCCCACGTTTCTTTATTCGAATCGC
>DDMR01000082.1 GCA_002340925.1 Actinobacteria bacterium UBA2541 | reverse complement strand
CTGCTTGAATTTCCTGGTTGCGCTGTTGTTATTTCTCACGATCGCTGGTTCCTGGACCGAGTAGCAACACACATCTTGGCCTATGAAGGTGATTCGCAATGGTTCTGGTTTGAAGGAAACTTTGAATCTTACGAAGAGAATAAAATCGCCAGACTAGGTGTTGAAGCTTCAAGGCCACATCGTGTTACTTATCGAAAGCTAACTCGCTGATGCGCCACCACGGAAAAACCTATGTGCGTTGGAATGATCTTGACGCATTTGGACATATCAACAATGCAAATTACTTAACTTTTATCCAAGAAGTGCGTGCTGACTTCACCTGGTATTCAAGAATTGCTAAGGGCCTAAAACCGATGTTCTCGGATATGGTCGTTGCGCGAGCCGAGATTGATTATCTAGAGCCAATCACTGAAGGTGGCTTTGAAATTGAAATCGCAATCTGGGTCTCAAAGATTGGGAATTCATCATTCATACTTGAATACGAATTAACATCAAAGGCAGGTGTTCATGCCAAAGCCAGGACTGTTCAGGTCGCAGTTGATATGGAAAGTAAGCGTTCCCGGGCAATTAATGAAGAAGAACGCGAGCTTTTAACGCAATATCTTGAGCATGAGTGAAGCAACTTTTTATGAACGTGCTGGTGGGGCGGCAACGTTCAAGGAACTAACTAAGCGTTTCTACCAACGGGTTGCAACGAATCCGATCTTGAAGCCGATGTATCCGGAAGACGATATGGCTGGGGCAGAAGAGCGACTTGCGTTATTTCTTGAACAATATTGGGGCGGGCCATCCACATACTCCGAACAGCGTGGACATCCAAGGCTTCGCATGCGACATGCGCCATTTCATATTGCAACCCCAGAACACGATGCTTGGCTGCAATGCATGCATGCAGCAGTTATTGATTTAGATATTGCCGAAGAACTTAAAGAAGAGCTCTGGACCTATTTTCAATATGCGGCTCATTCGATGAAGAACCAGCCAGATAATTAATTAGCTTTAGGTTGAGACTTATTTCCAATTTTTAGGATCTCGCCATTTCGTAAATACCAGAGAGTTCCATCTAAAGATCTAACAGTTGTTATGCGAAGTCCAACAGATTCGACTACTCCTGAAACTTCCATAGTTTCGATTTGATCGCGCACGTTCGCGTTGTCTATCCATTCCGCGCTTTGGGCCCGGAACGAAATCGGCATCAGCAATGCGATTTATCGCCTTGGCCACTGCGCGAGCGCCAACCTTCTGAAAGAACAGGGCGATTACCAGGATCAAAATTATGTGGAACGGCGCACCGATAAACCAGTCATAAATCTCTTGGGCATTGTCGCTTAGGGTCATGTTGGAAGAATAAACCTTCTATTCACGAGATTCGCCATCAGAAATGCGCGATTTTCCGCCTGACTTACGGCACTATTTACCCAACAACGCGAGCCACGCGCTGGAGCAAGATCCACAAAAAGGGAGCTATTCAAGTGCCACAGACATTGGTACTGAACGCCACTTATGAGCCACTAGGTGTCGTATCAGAAAGACGAGCGTTGATCCTCGTCTTGAATCAACGAGCCACAACGATTGAAGAGTCAGACACAGTTCTCCATTATTCAGGTGGGGCAATAACACTTCCAGCAGTTATTAAATTAGTTAAATTTGTTCGAATTCCTTATCGCCATGCCGTTCCACTTTCTAGGCGTGCACTTTTTGCGCGCGATGGTGGTCGCTGCGTTTACTGCACTGCACCGGCAACTTCGATTGATCATGTGATTCCACGCAGTCGCGGAGGTTCACATAATTGGGAGAATGTTGTATCTGCTTGCCACAAATGCAACCATCAAAAAGCAGATCGCACACTTAAAGAAATTGGTTGGAAATTAAAGACGCTGCCCCGTGAACCAGCAGGCGCAGCTTGGCGAATTCTGGGAACCGGCAAGCCGGATACGAGATGGATTTCATATCTCCGCCCATTTGGCGCTGAACACGGCGTTGCCTAAGATACGGATATGCAATTTTTCACTGGCGTCTTAAATCGAATTAATCAAGAAGATGGCTCGCTTCCGGGCGAACCGCTTGGAACATTTCTTGGAATAGTTTATTTCCTCGTGATCCCAACCATTATGTTTATTGTAATTTCTGCATTAACTGCGCTTGCAACAGTGGATCGCAGAAAGAACAAGAGTTCATCACTTACTCGAATCGAATAATTCTAAGCATCCTTTGCTTGCGCTTTAAGTGCGCGCAAAAGTGCATCTCGACTCTCTGAAACTAATCTACGAAGGCCGGCTGCGGAATCCTTACCGGTTGTATCAAGCCAGTTAATGGTCTTATCTAAAGTTGCTTGATTGGTTATGTAGGTTGGATAACACAATTCAACAAAGGAGCTTCCGATATCGAAGGAAGCGTGATCCCACATTGTCAGAAGTGAATCAAAATATGGATCAACATAGTCGGCCAATAAGTCACGTTGTCCAGATCTCATAAATCCACGGTGGATTGCTGCGCGGACTGAGCTCGTTAATTCATCTTTGGTAATTGCTCTCCAGGCATCGGCTTTTGCTTCTGCTGTAGGAAATGCCGCAACACAAGTTGCGTGACCGAGTTGGCCATTTATGGTGTTATCTCGCTGCAGTTCAACATCGAGTTCGGCCCGAGTAAATAAACCACGTTCGCAAAGCGCAAGAATAAAGGTCCAACGCAGATCAGCATCTACTTTCAATCCAGCAAGTTTTCCATCCAGAAGTGCGCGCAATTGTTTTCCGTGGCCTTCAGTAACTGCAAGACCCGCAAAAACTCTTGCGTATTGAAGTTGGTGATCGCTTTCGGCCTTGG
>DDMR01000019.1 GCA_002340925.1 Actinobacteria bacterium UBA2541 | reverse complement strand
CCAAAGATTAAAGCTCTGGTCTTTGTTCCCGAAGCACACCTTGCAACTTCAAAGGCTCGCAAATTACTGCCTGAAACAATTCCACATCAGGATGCAGTGCTAAATGCATCAAGAGCAGCGTTACTTGTGCATGCAATTCAATCGCGTCCAGATTTACTTTTAGAAGCTACTGAAGATTTACTTCACCAAAATTATCGAGCTGAAGCGATGCCTAAATCGATGGCTTTTGTTACAAAGCTTCGCGCCGCAGGAGTTCCTGCAATGATCTCTGGTGCCGGACCATCAGTATTGGTTCTTCATACGCTAGATGACCTCGAGGTCGAAGCCGTCATCAAGGTTGGAGCCGGCGCTTTTGCCGCTCAAAAACTAGCGATCTCAACCCACGGAGTTGAATAGACCAAGGGCGTGTGCTAAGTTTTCCCTTATCTGGTAGCCGAGAAATCGTCGGTAAGTAAATCTAGATAATCCGAAAAATTCGCTAAATTAAAACTCTTTCCTTTAGCGCAATCACAGAGAAGAAAAAAGTAAAAAATATATGGCAACTACAAAAGCTAGTGCAAAAGAATCTGGCGAACTTTCAGCAATGCTCCTTCCTGAGCTAAAGAAAGTTGCAGGCCAACTTGGTATCGAAGATGCCACATCAATGAAGAAGCCGGATCTAGTCCAGGCAATTGGTGATCTGCAAGCGGCAAACCGCGAAGCTGCAAAGGCCGAGCGCGAAGCTCGTCGCGCAGAACGAGATGCCCGCCGCAAAGGTGGAAATAAGAATTCCAACAATAATTCCAATAATTCTAATAATTCCAGTGGTAACAACAATCAGAACGATTCTGATGATGGCGAAAACCAGGGCTCAAATCCAAATGATGCTTCTGACGCAGATGTAAATAAGAAGGAATGGACCGGCGGCGGAAGTAGCCGTAACGATCGAAATGATCGTCACAACAATCGTCGTGACCGCGGAGATCGCAACAACCGATTCCGAGATCGTGGAAATCGCGAAGAGCGAGAAATCGTTATTTCTGAAGATGATGTTTTGCTACCAGTTGGTGGCTTGCTAGACATCCTAGAAAATTACGCATTTATTCGCACTGGCGGTTATTTAGCTAGCCCAAATGATGTTTATGTTTCATTGCAACAAGTTCGTCGTTATGGCTTACGTAAGGGCGATGTAATTACTGGTTCAGTTCGCCAACCACACGAAGGTGAGCGCAAAGAGAAGTTCAACGCACTCGCTCGAGTTGAAACTGTTAACGGCGCCGACCCAGAGAGTTCAAAAGCGCGAATTGAATTCGCAAAGCTAGTTCCACTTTATCCGCAGGAACGTCTGCGCTTAGAGACCGAACCAAACATTTTAACAACTCGCGTAATCGATTTGATTTCACCAATTGGTAAGGGTCAACGCGGACTTATTGTTTCACCACCAAAAGCTGGTAAGACCATGGTTCTGCAATCAATTGCAAATGCAATAACAACTAATAATCCAGAGTGTCACTTGATGGTTGTTCTAGTTGATGAACGCCCAGAAGAAGTTACTGATATGCAACGTTCAATCAAGGGTGAAGTTATTGCTTCAACTTTCGATCGTCCTGCCGATGACCACACTTCAGTCGCCGAACTAGCTATCGAGCGCGCAAAGCGTCTGGTAGAACTTGGCCACGATGTTGTTGTTCTTCTAGATTCAATTACTCGTCTTGGTCGTGCTTACAACATTGCAGCACCAGCATCTGGACGTATCTTGTCCGGTGGTGTTGATTCTGCAGCGCTCTATCCACCTAAGAAATTCTTCGGTGCCGCGCGTAACGTTGAAAATGGCGGCTCGCTAACAATTCTTGCTACTGCACTTGTTGATACTGGTTCAAAGATGGATGAAGTTATCTTCGAAGAGTTCAAGGGAACCGGAAATATGGAACTTATCTTGAACCGTAAATTTGCAGACAAGCGCATCTTCCCAGCGGTTGATGTTGTTGCATCCGGAACTCGTAAAGAAGAAATTCTGATGGGAACTGAAGAGCTAAATATTGTCTGGCGTCTGCGTCGAGTGCTTCATGCCCTCGAACCACAACAAGCGCTTGAACTACTTCTTGAGAAGATGAAGGGCACTAAGTCGAATGTGGAGTTCTTGATGCAAATCCAGAAGACCACAACTTCTGAAGGCGGCACTTCAGCGAACGGCAGCTGAAGCTAAATTTCATAATATTGGCCCAATCGGGCTATCCTTCAACCTCGCACTGGTTCACGGTTCAACACCGATCCAGTCAAACCTAGGAGATAAGAAATGAAGAACGAGATTCATCCAAATTACGTAGAGACCACAGTTACTTGTGGTTGCGGTGAAGTATTCACAACCCGCAGCACAAAAGAGTCAGGTTCAATCTACGTTGAAGTTTGTTCAGTTTGCCATCCGTTCTACACCGGAAAGCAACGTATTCTCGATACTGGTGGCCGCGTAGCCAAGTTCGAAAAGCGTTTCGGAGCATCAACAACTAACTAGCTTTCTTAAGAGACCGCAGTGTGTTCACTAAATGTGAATACGTGCGGTCTTTTTTATTTCTTAGATAACGAACTGCAATAAAATTAATTAAAAGATTTGGAGGAAGTGCAAATGGCAGCAGATACAACACCTGACCGCTTTGCATCCGTCCATGCTCTTTTAGCGGAATACGATGTTTTAGAGAGAGAGATGGCCGATCCATCAATACACGCAGATCAAGGTAAAGCGCGACAACTTGGAAAACGTTATGCCGCACTTGGACCAATCATTGCGGGCTACCGAGCTTGGAAATCTGCAACTGAAGATTTAGCAGCCGGTAAAGAGATGGCGGCAGATGATGTTGATTTCGCAGCAGAGATTCCTGCCCTAGAAGCCAAGTTACAAGAGACCGAAACTGCGCTCGAAGAGTTGTTATTGCCGCGTGACCCTAATGATGATCGTGATGTTATTTTAGAAATCAAGGCTGGTGCCGGTGGCGATGAATCTGCGCTCTTTGCTGGAGATTTACTACGTATGTATCAGAGATTTGCTGAGCGCCAAGGTTGGAAGACCGAAATTATTGATTATGCCGATTCTGAAATGGGCGGTTATAAAGAAATTTCGATGGCAGTTAAATCAAAGGGAATTGCGGAACCAGGTAAGTCGCCCTATGCAAAGTTAAAGTTCGAGGGTGGCGTGCATCGAGTTCAACGGGTTCCAGAAACTGAATCACAAGGTCGTATTCACACATCTGCCGCAGGTGTTCTGATTTTGGCTGAAGCTGATGAAGTAGATATCGAAATTCGCCAACAAGATTTACGTATCGATGTTTATCGCTCATCTGGTCCAGGTGGTCAATCAGTTAATACAACAGATTCTGCGGTTCGAATCACTCATATTCCAACTGGTGTTGTTGTTTCGTGTCAGAACGAAAAATCTCAGCTGCAAAATAAAGAATCTGCAATGCGCATCTTACGTGCCAGATTGCTGGCACATGCTCAAGAGCAAGCAGATGCCCAAGCAATGGCCGAACGTAAATCTCAAGTCCGAACCGTCGATAGATCAGAGCGAATTCGCACCTACAACTTTCCAGAAAATCGCTTGAGCGATCACCGGGTTAATTTCAAATCAAATAACTTAGATGCAGTATTGAATGGCGATTTAGATTCGGTAATAGAAGCGCTGCTTGAAGCAGATAAGGTTGCGAAATTGGCATCAGGTGAGCGTTAAAGATTTATTGAAGTTGGGCAAAGACCAACTTGCAACAAAAAATATTGCACCGGTCGAAGCCGAGCTTCTCCTT
Source organism: Actinobacteria bacterium UBA2541 (assembly GCA_002340925.1). GTDB lineage: Bacteria > Actinomycetota > Actinomycetes > Nanopelagicales > Nanopelagicaceae > AAA044-D11. The sequence goes on along the minus strand of DDMR01000019.1, from coordinate 2,242 downwards.
GCACATGCACTTGGTATCAATCGCATGGAACTTCATGGGCGGGTAATCGAGTTAAGTTCTGAACAAACTGCCGAAACTATCGAACTTTACAATCAAGCAATTGCCGAGCGCCTCACCGGTAAACCAACTCAATACATTGTTGGCACTGCGCCATTTAGATATTTGGAATACGAAGTTGGTCCAGGTGTTTTGATTCCTAGGCCAGAAACCGAGAGCTTGGTCGATGAAGTTCTGCATCAGTTAAATACCTTTGCAGATCCAGTTAGTTTGGTCGATCTTGGTTCTGGCACTGGTGCAATTGCAATATCAATAGCTTCTGAAACTGCCGGCAAGAAAGTAGTTCATGTTATCGCGGTAGAAAAATCCGAAGAAGCGATAGTTTGGTTGCAGAAAAATATTGCAAAGCATGATGTAAGCGTTCGAGTAGTTAGCGACGATGTCGCTACAGCGCTTGAAGGGATTAAGTGCGATGTCGTTGTTGCAAATCCGCCATATCTTCCAGATGGTGCGCAGATTCCTCAAGAGTTAAATTTTGAACCAACCCAGGCTTTATTCGGGGGACCAGCAAATGGAATGGCCGCGCCACTCGAATTTATTGCAGCAGCAACCAGGCTATTGAAACCGGGCGGGCTATTTGCCATCGAACATAATGAATTACAAGGCCCACTAATTGCTACCGCCTTAGCCGAAGATTTCGAAAGTATTGCGCTACATCGAGACTTAACCGACCGCCCTAGATTTACAACTGCGCGCCGCAGATTCTAGAGAGGCATTACTCTTTACCAATGACTGCAGCAACTTTTCAGGCAATTAATCCAACTACCGGGTCGGCATTCGGTGACCAGATATCCGAGATGTCGGCATCGGATGTATCAGGTTTAATTTCGAAAGCGGTTGCGACAAAAACTGCATTTGCAGCAACAACTCCGAAAGAACGTGCCGCTGCGCTTCGAGCAATTGGTGACGCAATCGAAGCTTCTCGAGAAAAATTAATCGAAATTACAATGCAAGAAACTGCGCTACCAAATGGTCGGTTAACTGGCGAACTTTCCCGAACTGTTTTTCAACTTGAACAATTCGCGAAGTTGGTTGAATCGGGTGCGCACTATCAAGCAATTATTGATCGCCCAGATGCAAACTGGATTCCAGCTCCACGCCCAGATATTCGCAAAGCCAATCAGGCTTTAGGTGTTGCGGGAATTTTTGCAGCAAGTAACTTTCCATTTGCATTCTCTGTAATCGGCGGCGATAGCGCATCTGCTCTAGCAGCTGGTTGCCCAGTTGTTGTTAAAGCACATCCTTCACATCCAAATACCTGTCGCGCAATGCATGCAGCAGTTGTAGTCGGACTTAAAAAAGTTGGACTTTCACCTGACATCTTTGCTTTAGTAGAAGGCACAAATCCAGAAATCACACATTGGATTGCAAGCCATCCAGATATCACCGCAATTGGATTTACCGGCTCTGGAAAAGTTGGAAAGATTCTTACGGACATCAGCGCAAAGCGCGAAGTCCCTATTCCGGTTTATGCCGAAATGGGAAGTTTAAACCCAGTATTTTTCTCACCAAAAGTTCTTGCCGAAAAGGCAGTTGATTTAGCGAAAGCCACAATTGATTCGGCCACTCTCGGTTCAGGTCAGTTCTGCACAAAGCCAGGAATTTTGATTGTTCCAACTGGCACCGAAGGCGATGCATTTATTTCCGAAATTGAAAGTTATTTGGCGACAATCGCAGTAGCACCGCTATTGAATAAGGGAATTGCAGATCGATTTACTTCAGCAATTGCCGAACTTGCAGAGAGCTCTTCGCTAAAGACCTTTGCTGGTAGATCAACCGAAGGTGGATTTGGTGTTACTCCTACAGTTTTCATTGTCGACTGGGCAGATGCATTTAAGAATAGAGATTTACTAGAGGAGCACTTTGGTCCAACAACCGTAATTATTCGCGCAGATTTTGCTAAATTCTTAGGCGTTGCAGGCAAGCTTGAAGGCCAGTTGACTGCAAGCCTTCATGTTGCTGGTGGCGAAGATGTTGCACAATTAGTTAGCGCCTTAAGTCAGATTGCTGGACGAGTAATCATGAACGGCTTTCCAACAGCAGTTGCTGTTACCGCGGCAATGCAACACGGTGGGCAATTCCCATCTTCATCAAGCCACACAACATCTGTCGGGCTAGATTCAATTTATCGATTCATGCGCCCAGTTGCTTACCAGAACTTCAATGATGATTTACTTCCTCCAGC
>DDMR01000005.1 GCA_002340925.1 Actinobacteria bacterium UBA2541 | reverse complement strand
GCATTGCCAACTGCATTGGCTGAGTAGCGATTATTAGCCATCGTTACGCTGATCTGCATGTCATAGGCCAAACTCAAATTCTCAGATGTAATCACGCCACTGATAGGCCCACTACTAACAACGCTTCCATTCTTCAAAAGAAGCGCATGTGTAGAGCCCGCTGGAATCTCCTCAATATGATGAGTAATTATTAGAGTTACGGGCGCATATGGATCTGTCGCAAGCAGATCGAAACGGTTCAATAAATCTTCTCGGCCACCTAAATCCAAACCGGATGCCGGCTCATCGAGTAACAAGATTTCAGGATCCGCCATTAGCGATCTAGATATTAGAACGCGCTTTTTCTCGCCCTCACTCAGAGTATTGAATCTGCGTTGCGCCAACCCGCGAACCCCAAGCGTGGTTAGTAGAGCCTGCGCTCTAGATTCATCCCATAGCTCATAGCTCTCATTCCATCTCCCTAACATGGCATACGCAGCAGTTAGAACGATATCAATTACCTTTTCGTCTTCGGGAAATAGATTTACAAGAGTTGATCCCATGAAACCTACTCTCGGTCTCAATTCGAAAACATCGACAGCTCCTAACTTGGATCCAAGAATTTCTGCGGACCCGGAAGTTGGATGAATTTGCGCAGAACAGATAGAGAATAATGTTGATTTGCCGGCGCCGTTTGGCCCCAAAATAACCCACCGCTCGTTCTCGTTTACTTGCCAATCCAACGGCCCCAAAATAGTTTTACCATCGCGAACGACCGAAACATTTTGTAGATTGAGAACAGGAATCACAGGCGTAAAGATACCCGTAAGCGAGGCGAGTTAAGGTTATTAACCGCTAATCTAGGCGGGTGAGCCAAATTAACACAGAACATACTGGCCTCATTCTAATTTCCGGAGTTGATGCCCCTGGGGTTACCCAAGCACTTTTCGCTGCACTTGACCCATTCTCAATAACAATATTGGATATCGAACAGGTTGTAATCCGTGGAAGATTGATACTGACAACACTAATTTCTTTGGATCCTGCGCATGCTCAAGCCATAGAAACTGATCTATTAGATGCGACCTCGAAACTTGGCTTAGATCTAGCGATTGATTTTTCAGATCAGCCGAAGAGGGAAGGTAGAAATTCGAATCTTCACATTATTGTTCTTTCAGAGAATCTCCGTCCAGCCGGTATTGGTGCGCTAGCCAGTAAAATTGCGGAGCAAGGCGGAAATATCGACCGGATCCATAGAACCGCTTCTTATCCGCTTACGGCTATTGAGTTCGAGGTCTCACTTAATTTGAACGATGATAAGTTGAAAATAGTTCAACGTGAACTCGCTGAAATTGCTCAGAACAGCGGCATTGATATCGCGGTAGAACAGAGTGGTCTAGTCCGTCGTGCAAAGAGAATAGTTCTCCTGGATATGGATTCCACCTTGATCCAACAAGAAGTTATAGATCTTCTTGCCGAGAGATGTGGCGTCGGAGCCGAAGTTGCGGCAATTACGCAATCCGCGATGCGCGGAGAACTTGATTTTACTGAGTCGTTAACCGCGAGAGTGAAATTACTTGCCGGTGCTAACGCCGAGATTCTAGAGTCAGTCAAAGCAGGTATTACTTTGACGCCAGGTGCTAGAACGCTAATCCGCACCCTACACAAACTTGGTCACAAGGTAGGAGTGGTTTCTGGTGGATTTTTGGACGTAATCGAGCCACTGTTGAAAGAGCTAGAGATTGATTTCTACCGCGCCAATAAATTGGAAATTACAGATGGGAAGCTAACCGGAAATGTTCTTGGTTCAATTATCGATAAAAACGGCAAAGCTCTCGCGCTACGCGAATTCGCCTCAGCCGAAAACGTAAATCTCTCGCAGACGATCGCTATTGGTGATGGCGCCAATGATTTAGGAATGCTCGAGCTCGCTGGATTGGGGATCGCCTTCAATGCAAAACCGGCGGTACGAGCCGCAGCAAATAGCTCGATTAACTCGCCTTATCTAGATTCAGTTCTCTACCTAATGGGCATCACGCGAAATGAAATCGAAGATGCTGATCGGAATAATTAAGAATTAAAGACGGCAGGCGTGGATATCTGTAACCAAGATTCCACGGGCCCCAACTTGCCAGAGTTCATCCATAATTCGATTTATGTCGGAGCGCTTAACCATTGCCCGAACCGCATTCCAGTCACTCTTTTGTAGAGGTGAAATTGTTGGTGATTCAATACCCGGAGTAATAGCGCAGGCACGCTCTAAATCAATACTCTTAACATCGTAGTCGACCAAGACATACTGTCTAGCGATAACTACGCCATTTAACCTACGGATTAAAGTTTCAATGGCTGGTGATATTGGAACACCATTGCGCGTAATTAGAATAGCTTCGCTCTCTAGCAAAACTTCCCCGAAAATAGTTAAACCAGCCGCACGAAGAGTTCCACCAGTTGATACAACATCGGCAATCACATCGGCAACACCGAGGCGGATCGAGCTTTCAACCGCACCATCAAGACGAACTATCGAAGCCTTGATTTTCTTTGAGGACAAGAAACTTTCAAGCAAGCCAGGATATGCCGTCGCGATTCGTTTATTCTGCAAATCAGCAAGCTCCATTTTGGCACCTGAAGTTGCAGCAAATCTAAATGTGCTTTTGCCGAAATCTAGCGGTAGCACTTCTGAAGCTCCCGCGCCAGAATCCAGAAGGAGATCTCTCCCGGTAATTCCAGCTTCCAGTTCCCCACTTCCCACATAAACCGCAATGTCTCTTGGACGCAAATAATAAAATTCAACATTGTTATCTGGATCTATGAATACTAGATCACGCAAATCATTCCGTTGACGGTAGCCCGCTTCCTTCAACATCAATGCTGAACTTTCAGACAATGAACCTTTATTGGGAACAGCTATTTTAAGCGTCAATTCTCTTCCTAACTATAGGTTCTTATAGACGTCGTCTAATTTGATATTTCTAGCGATCAGTAAAACTTGGAGATGGTAAATCAGTTGGCTTATCTCTAGGGCTAGTTCACTGTCACTCTGGTATTCGGCAGCTATCCAAACTTCGCCAGCTTCCTCGATTATCTTCTTACCAATCGCATGAATTCCAGCATCGAGCTCACGAACTGTCCCTGAATCTTGTGGCCTTACTTGTGCGATCTGATTGAGTTCATCCCACAGCGATTCAAAATTCTTCATGCTCGAATTTTAACCTAGATGGAAGCTATCTTGCGCTTGATTTCAAGGCTAACGCTCGTAATGCATCAACCATCGATCCCGGATTATCTGACTTAAATACCGCACTTCCTGCTACAAAAGTATCTGCGCCAGATTCTGCAGCTTGAGCAATGGTTTCGAGCGAAACTCCCCCGTCAACTTGGAGCCAAATTTTTCCAAAGAATCGAGTATCTATATCTTTTCTCGCTTGTTTCACCTTATCCATCATGTCGAGCATAAAACTCTGTCCGCCAAATCCTGGTTCAACTGTCATTATCAAAAGCATGTCTAGATGCTCCATCAACGAAGCGATCTCGTGAAATTGCGTTGCCGGCTTGAGTGCTAACCCAACTTTTGAGCCCGCTTCTCTTATTCCCAAGATTGTCTGAAGTGGGTTAGAACTCGCTTCATAATGAAAAGTCACACTTGCGGAGCCAGCTTTTGCATAAAGATATGCACGCTCATCAGGGTCAGCAATCATTAAATGGCTATCAACTGGGATAGGACATTCCGCGATTATCTTTTCGCTCTCTTCGAATGTGAAAGTGAAGTTTGGAACGAAGATGTTATCCATAACATCTAGATGTAAAAGATCAGATTGTCCCGAAATTCGAGCTATCTCACTAGGTAGATTATCTCTATCGGCATTCAAGATGCTGGGGCAGATTTGAATCAAATTGCGCCCCTCTCAGTATTTGCTTTACACAATCTTAATTCAACAGGTGTCAGGACTTCTGAAGCAACGCCATAAACATTGAGTCTGAAGCATCAAGGTGGGTCCAGAGTTGAAGAGAACCATCTGGATTAACCCCAGTGCTTCCGGCCGGTGAGAATTTTGCGATATCTAGAATTTTCAAATCTTTGTGTCGATATCTGGCATCCAGAACCTGACTCTTTGTTTCAGCTAACAAAGGTGAGCACGTAGCGAAACCGATGATGCCACCAGGATTTAACATTTCATAAGCTGAATCGATTAAGTCTCGCTGGAGTGGAAGTAATTCTTTTAAATCGTTTAAAGATCGGCGCCATCTAGCTTCTGGTCTCCGGCGTAAAGCTCCAAGGCCCGAGCAAGGCGCATCAATAAGAATTCGATCGAATTTTTCACCAAAACTCTCGAAGTCTCGACCATCATAAGAAATCACTTTGCCCCTAGGAACAACTCTCGCAACTAAGTCGGCTCGATGTTCAGTTGGTTCATTCGCCAGGAAAGAATCACTCGGTTTCTCGGCCACTAACAAATTATGAAGAAGTGCGGCTTTACCACCTGGACCAGCGCAGAGATCCAACCATTTTGTAGCTTCGTCCCGCCTTGTCGCAAAGAAAATTTCAGCAATTAGTTGTGAGCCCATATCTTGAATTCCCGCACGCTTATCTTTAATTGCTGGATAGTCATTTGGAAGTGCGTTCGATAAAACTGAAAAAGAGCCGATCGGAAGTTTTTCGCCACCAATATTTAAAATTTCATCAACGCTAGATTTGCCAGGCCAAGCAACTATATGTGGAGCCACGGGAATATTATTTATGCGCAGTAGTTCTTCAACCGAATCCCAATCCTTAAGCTGATCGAAGTAAGCGTTGATTATCCAGATGGGATGGGAGTGGAGAATAGATAATTTCTCAATAGCCGGGATCGAAGAATCGTTCGCTAGCACTTCATACACATCTAAATCCGTCGAAATTGAACGCAATAAGGCATTTACATAACTTGCCTTCGATTCCCCTGCAACAGCCCTTGCAACCTCGACCGTCTCTCCAACTGCGGCATGAATCGGAACCCGCATTTCAAAAATTTGGTGAACACCCATTCTTAAGAGATCGACAATTTTCTCATCGATTTCGTCGATAGGCCGATCGGCCTTCTTTGAAATGGCAAAATCGTGTTTTCCTTGCATCCGTAGGGTTCCGTAAGCAAGTTCAGTAACAAAAGATTTATCCCGTATATCTAAATCTGAATCTGAAAGCAGCTCAGGCAATCTAAGATTTGCATATGCACCACTGCGGTTAACTTGACTTATCAAGTCATAGGCTAACAATCTTGCTTTGCCTGGTTTGGGTTTAGAGAAGGCCTTATTGTTCAAATTACTCAAATTTAGAACCTGAATCCAACCTTGCTCCTCTGGCAAAATCAGCTCCAGCCATGCGCTTCTTGCCCGATGGTGTTACTTCAGTTATTTCAACAACGCTATCCGAAGTTCTAACTAGAAGCTGATCACCGACAAGTTGGATGTCGCCAGGTATTTTTAGATCGTTGGCGATAAGAACTTCTTTCAAACCGTGAAGTGATATCCGCTCGCCGTTAAACATGGACCAAATCCCAGGATTGTCAGAAAGTGCACGATCTTGGCGGAGGACTGTTTCTATCGGACTGTCCCAAACTATTCTCGCCATATCCTTTGAGATTTTTGGTGCCAGGGTCGCGCCAGATAGCGGTTGCGGTGTTGCTCTAGTCTTTCCAATTACCGAAATTAATTCCAGCAAGTCAGGTATCGCGAGTTCAGTAAGACGTTGTAGCAAGATTGGAGTTGTATCTTCATCAGAGATATTTACCTCTTTGGACAAATAGATGGGTCCGGTATCCATCCCCTTGTCCAACTTGAATATTGAAAACCCTGTGCTGGATTCACCATTCAAGATGGCCCACTGAACCGGGGCGGCTCCACGCAATTTAGGAAGCAATGAAAAATGCAAATTAATCCAACCAAATCTTGGGCCATGCAGCAGTTCGACTGGAATAATTCGCCCGTATGCGCAGGTAATAATTAACTGCGGTTGAGATGCGAGTAGATGGCGATTTAACTCCGAGGTATCTGCAGGCTTTGCAACTTCTAGACCTTTCTCCATTGCCCATTTAGCTAAATCATTGGGTTCTATTTTTTTACCACGACCAGTAGGTTTATCAGGATTGGTAATTATCGAACCGAGGGTGTGCTCGCTCGCCAGAATAGCTTCAATTATTGGGATTGAGATTAATGAAGATGATGCGATAGATAACTGCATCTATAGCGCCCGACCATTTGTCGGATGTGGACTGAGTTTGAATATAGGAGCCACTTGCTCAGGAGTTCGTTCACCGAACCAATCTGAATTTCGGATGTCGGCCATCGCCAGTTTCCGTTCCTCCAAGAGCAACCGATCGATGAAGACTATTCCATTGAGGTGATCGGTCTCGTGCTGTAAAACTCGCGCAAGGAGTTCAGTACCTTCAATAGTTACTGGTTCCCCATGCATATTGAAGCCCTTGGCTACTGCTCGGAAAGCGCGAGGTGTTTCATAGGTTAATCCCGGAAAGCTCAGGCAACCTTCTTCGCCATCTTGCAAATCTGCTGAGAGATCAAGAGTTGGATTGATTAAATGGCCATCACTTTCTTCAATATTCCATACGAAGACTTGTAACGAAACCCCGATTTGTGGAGCGGCTAGACCTGCGCCCGGAGCATCGAGCATCGTTTCGGTTAAATCTTTAACTAGATTTCGCAATTCCTTATCGAATGTTGTGACCGGACTCGCAGGAGTGGTTAATACCGGATCACCAAACAATCTTATTTCTTGAATTGACACCTGAGAATTCTATTCTACGTTCAATCCAATTGCCTAAATTGAAAATGGGTCCATACGAAGTTGCAAGGGTGGAAGGCCCTTGATTCCTCGATAACGGGCTAAATCTCTGAAAAATTCCGAGAATTCTTGGGACCGAGCTATCTCACTTCGAATTATCAATTTTGATTTACCTTTATTTTCTGCCGTTCCATCACCTTTCTCTAGCACTGCAAGCGCAGAAAAAAGTTTATTGTCTTCCAAACTTCTAGCTAGTTGTCTAATTGCTGATGTGTCGCCTTGAAGTATTGCGATACGACAATAGGGTGGGAGATTCAAGCTCTTCCGCTCTTTCATTTCAATCAGAGAATTAGCATAAGCATCATTTCTTAACAGTCCTTGCGATAGCAAGTTATCACTACTGAGATCTAAATACATGACTGAATCATTCTGATCACCCACACGACCTCGGTTCTCGAATATCACTCTCCTG
>DDMR01000085.1:1399-2888 GCA_002340925.1 Actinobacteria bacterium UBA2541 | reverse complement strand
ATTTCAAATTCTTCAATCAATTCGCCAGCTGATTTAACTAGGGCATATCTTCCGCACATAACGGCAAGAATACTCGCTGAGGTAGGCTTGCGCAGTGAGCAAAAAAATTGGATCTAGAGCTGAAGATTTATGGCGCGCACCCTTTCGAGGAAATAATCCAATCAACACCGCAATAACAATTCCAGGTTCAAAATCTGCTACAAATCGCGCACTTATTCTGGCAGCGCTTGCGAAAACACCATCGACTTTAAGAAAGCCATTACATTCTCGTGACAGCGCGCTAATGATTTCTGGACTTAAGGCAATTGGTTGCGCAATTACGGAAGAGCCAAATGGTGATTTGCAAATAACTCCCGGAAAATTCTTTGGCCCAGCAAGTGTTGATGTTGGAAATGCTGGAACTGTGATGCGCTTCTTGCCGCCTGTTGCAGCACTTGCCAATGGCTTGATTCACTTTGATGGCGATGCCAGATCGTACGAGCGACCTGTTGGGCCAGTAGTTCGCGCACTTGAAGAGTTGGGCGTAACCATCGAGCATGGAGGCAAATACTCTCTTCCTTTAACTATTAATGGAAGCGGTGCAATCAAAGGTGGCACGCTCGAAATCGATGCCTCGGCTTCTAGTCAATTTATCTCTGCCTTACTGCTGATTGGTCCCGTGACTCAAACTGGAGTTACGATAAAAGATATTGGAGAGTCTCTGCCATCTCTGCCTCATATCGAAATGACAATTGCGATGTTGAAAACATTTGGTGCAAAAATTGAGAGCAAGGTTAATGAAAATGGCTGGCGCGAATGGCGAGTCGAGCCCGGTGAATTAGCTGGCCAAGATTTAGTAATTGAACCAGATCTCTCAAATGCTGCGCCTTTTATGGCAGCTGCGATGATTTGTGGTGGCGAAGTTGTGATTTCAGATTGGCCAAAGAAGACAGCCCAACCAGGTGATCAACTTAGAAATATCTTTACCCAAATGGGTGCCAAAATAGAATTTGCCGGAAATGATTTAAAGATTTCTGGTACTGGAAAAATTCATGGGATTGATATTGATCTGCACGATGTCGGTGAACTAACTCCTTCAATTGCAGCAGTAGCGGCGCTTGCTGATTCACCATCTTCGCTCCGTGGAATTGGCCACCTTCGATTGCATGAAACTGACCGATTGGCCGCACTTGCTGCCGAATTAAATGCTCTCGGTGGCGATGTGGATGAGGAAGAGAGTGCGCTGCATATTTCTCCAGCCCCACTGCACAGTGGAACTTTCCATACCTACGATGATCATCGACTTGCAACTGCAGGTGCAATCATTGGCCTGGCGATTGATGGGATTGATGTAGAGAACATTGCTACTACACAGAAAACGCTTCCGGATTTTCCGGGCGCCTGGCAGCAAATGTTGGGTTCCAATGGTTGAGCCACGTAACTTCAGTGAGTTCGATGAAGATGATGTTCGATCTAGACCAGCCCGCAGCACAAGACCACGCACAAAAGA
>DDMR01000085.1:0-1302 GCA_002340925.1 Actinobacteria bacterium UBA2541 | reverse complement strand
ATAGTTACAGTGGCAGAACGCAAAAATGCACTAACCCGCACTGTCGATGACGACGCTGAAATTGAGCGGATGATTGTTGCAAATGTTGATCAGATGGCAATTGTAATTGCATCCGAAAATCCAGAACCCCGGCATGGTTTTGTTGATCGCGCACTAGTTGTCGCTTATGACCAGGCAATCACGCCGATAATAATTATGACAAAATGTGATTTATCTGATGGCAAGGAGTTCTTAGAAGCATACAAAGACTTAAATATTAAAATAATTAAGACCCAGATTAAGAGACAAAAAGGTCGCGAACTAGATGAAATACGTGAATTACTTGATGGCAAGTGCACGGTTTTACTCGGACACTCTGGGGTTGGAAAATCCACACTAGTAAATGCTTTGGTAGAGAACGCTGATCGGGCAACGGGTTCAGTAAATGATGCGACTGGACGTGGTCGTCATACTTCTTCATCTGCAATTGCACTCGCACTAAATCCGGGCTGGATTATTGATACTCCAGGAGTTAGATCCTTTGGCGTCGCTCATGTTGATAGCAACCGCGTAATTTCTGCCTTCAGTGAATTTAGTGAAGCGATAGAACACTGCCCAAAGAACTGCTCGCATAAGGAAGAGAGTTGCGCATTAAATTCTTGGAATCTTGATGATGTAAGCAAGTCAAGGCTAGAGAGCTTGCGTCGCCTGCTTAAGGCCTAGTTGGATTGGTGCAGTAGGATTTGCGCATGTCATCGCGCGCCCATGATTTAAAATCAGATTTAGAGCTCGCAATACGTCTTGCAGATGTTGCCGATGAGATTTCACTAAAGCGCTATCAAGCACTTGATTTAGTAATTGAAACCAAACCTGATTCATCCCCCGTGACTGATGCAGATAAAGCGGTTGAAAGTGCAATTAGAAACGAAATTTCGAAGGTTCGGAGTGATGATTTAGTTGTTGGCGAAGAGTTCGGTAGCCCCGATTCGCTGGCTGGTAAGTATTACTGGGTAATTGATCCAATTGATGGAACCAAAAATTATTTACGTGGCGTGCCGACCTGGGCCACGCTAATTGGATTAATTGACCCTGCGGGCGAAGTTGTAGTCGGAGTTGTAAGCGCACCAGCACTCGCAAGACGTTGGTGGGCTGCGAAGGGATTGGGCGCAAAGACCCAGTTTGATTCTGGAGTTAATTCTGGAGCTGGCGCTAGTGAAATTTCTGAATTAAGGGTTTCAAAGGTTTCAAAACTTGGTGACGCATCGATTTCATATTCAGACCTGATTGGTTGGGGCGAGAGAAAAGATAAATTTGTCGCACTGC
>DDMR01000078.1 GCA_002340925.1 Actinobacteria bacterium UBA2541 | reverse complement strand
CTTTATTACAATCACCAAGTTAAGGCGCCGTTGTTCATGCCTCTTGTTGGCGATCTCGCCGAAATGCAAGAACTCTCCTGTGTCGGAAAAACTTCCGCTGATTTGAATTCAGATATGCCTGAAGGAAAGGTCTTCAAGCATGCCGGCTGGGTTGTTTCTAAGCCAATAATCGTTGATGGCATCGAAACTCCATATGCGATACGCGGAAAATATGACTTACTTATGGAGCACCCAGATGGCACCTTTGGAATTGTTGACTGCAAATTCCAAGCTAATCCAAGTGATAAATCCAAGTTTTATGCTGTTCAACTCGAGGCCTATGCCTTCGCACTAGAGAATCCAGCCAAAGAGGCACCGATAAAAGTTTCGACTGCTGGATTGTTGGTCTGGTCTCCCGTAAAGGTGCGCGGAAATTCCTCTGGAAACTTTGGGCTTGAACTATCTTGCAACTGGTTTCCAACTGAACGAAGCCCAGAACTAATTGATTCTCGCCTATCTGATTTTATCAAGATGATTTCGGGGCCAGTTCCGCAAGCGAAAGCTAATTGCGATCAGTGCAAATATATTGATAAGCGAGTCGAGATTCTCTCTGGACTTTAATTAATCCTTTTCGCGCTTCTCTTTTTTCAACTCTTCACGACGTTGTTTCATCAGAATTAATTTAGCTTCTGAAGCATACATATCTACATACTCTTGTCCGGAAAGCTCTTGGATTTTATTCATAATCTCATCTGTAATATCGCGCAAAACTTTCAAGTCAGAGGTATCACCTTTGTAGTAAAGCGGTTCGCCAAAAATCATCTCTACCCGCTGCACCTTTGGCACAACTTTTCCAGTTGGTTGAATTTCAGCGGTATTAAACATCGCAACCGGAACAATCGCTGCGCCTGATTCAATGGCCATGCGAGCGATACCAGTGCGACCTTTGTACAACTTTCCATCGGGAGATCTCGTTCCCTCGGGATAAATACCGATACAAGCGCCCCCTGCCAGAAGGTCCAACCCAGTAAGCAGTGCGGCCTCACTTCGGCGGCCACCTGAACGGTCCACTGGAACTTGGCCAAGGGCGATGAAAGTTATTTTCTTTATAAAGCCTTTAATTCCTGGCGAAGTGAAATACTCGCTCTTGGCCAAAAAGGTGACTTTTCGCGGAACAACTAGCGGCATAAAGATTGAATCGCTAAATGAGAGATGGTTTGACGCGATAATTACTGGCCCGCTCTGGGGGACATTCCGAAGCCCCGAAACCTTGGGGCGAAATAGCAAGGTGAGGATAGGAATGAGGAAGGACTTCAAAGCTTGGTAAACCACGGGGATAATTTATGCCTTATCTGCTTCTTATGACACCATCTGAGCGTGACTAATATCCCAGAAAGTGAACCTTTACGGCTTTTTGCGGGAAAAACAGGAGTTCTAATGCTCCATGGCTTCACAGGTTCTCCGGCATCAATAAAACCTTGGGCTTTAGCGCTACACGAACGCGGACTGAGTGTTTCGGTTCCTAGACTAGCTGGACATGGAACTCATTGGAGCGATCTAAACAAAGTTAATTGGCAAGACTGGTATGCCACCGTAGAAAAAGAATTTTTAGAATTAAAGATGAGTTGTGATCAAGTATTTGTAGCTGGTTTTTCAGTTGGAGGCGCACTAGCGCTCCGGTTATCGCAAATTCGTGGGAGTGAACTTGCCGGTACCATTTTATTGAATGCATCAATTTATGATGAGCGCAAGCGTTTTAAATTGGTAGCACCCCTATCAACATTTCTTCCATCAATCGCTGGCGGCGTCGGAGATGTTTCAAAACCTGGCGCCCCAAAGCATGGATATGACCGCATTCCCCTGCGTGGTTTAAACCAAGTTCAGAAGCTATGGGAAATAGTCGAACAAGATCTCTATCTAGTGGATCTGCCACTGATGGTTGCATACTCTCTAAATGATCACGTGGTCCATCCAGTTTGTAGTGAGACCATTATCGATAACGTTTACTCCACCGACATTCGAGAGGTCGTATTCGAAAAATCTTTCCACAATGTTGCACTTGATCATGATGCTGAATTGTTGAATCAGGAAACTATGGACTTTATCTTGGATGTTATCTCCAACGAAGTTAGGCAAGGCGAATCTATTTATGAATCTGATGAACATGAATTAATAGATGCTGAATTTGAATCAATAGTTTCAGGTCTTTCACTTGACGAATCTGCGCCCACAACTTATCTGGATGAATTAGATGCTCAGCAATATGAACCAGAAGGATTTACTCCACCTAACCCAAAGTTGCCCATCTCGGATCAAACTTCGCGACTTGCGCTAGCTGGAATTGTTGGTGGCGGAGGCTATATGTTCTTCGAATTATTTTCAGATATTGATTTACTAGGAATGGGACCCTGGCCCGGGCTCCTTGCATTCATTGGCGGGCTCTCAACACTGATTTGGCATTCAACTCGGCCTGAAGATGATTTTGGCGATGGTGCCGAGCTTTAATTCCTAGATAAATCAGCGGCACCGACTAGACCAGCTTCGTTGCCAAGTTTTGCCGCAACTATTTCTGGCACCGGATGCTTGCCCACAAATGGCATCTCACGCATCATCGCTCTTCTAGCAGGCTCTAGAAGCAATTCACCTGCATCGATTACTCCGCCACCAATCACCACAATTGATGGATCAAATAGCATCGCTAGCGTTGCAATACCCTGACCAAGCCAGTCACCAGAATTTTGTAATATTGCAATTCCAAGCCTGTCCCCTGCTCTCGCTGCATCCGTGATATGACTTCCAACTAGACCCGCGATTGTTCCATCGCCGCGTGCCAGTAAATCTTTTGCACTATCTGGGTTTCGAGCAATTGCTGCTTTGGCCTGTCGAACAAGTGCGGTTCCCGACGCATATTGCTCATAACAGCCACGAATACCGCAACCGCATAATTCGCCATCTGGAACAACCCGCATGTGCCCAAATTCCGCGCCGGTTCCATTTGCGCCACGAAGCGGTTTGCCATCGACAATTGCCGCGCCACCAAGTCCAGTTCCAACTGTAATCATTATTACATTCTCTTGACCCTTACCTGCACCATAAACGCGTTCGGCCCAAGCTGCGCTATTTGCATCATTTTCAACGATTGAATTAATCCCACAAATTTTATTAAGTGCCTGCGCAATATTTACACCATCCCAATCTTTTATATTGGGCGCACCTAACATTGTTTGGCGATCAGATGAAACTAAGCCTGCAGCAGAAATTCCTATATTCTCGGTTTTATGGGTGGTAAGTAATTCTGCAACAACGCTTGCAATTACCCGATTAAGCGCATCTCCGCCTTCACGCGGCGTATCTTCTCTAAAGGTGCGGAGGATTGAACCATTTGTATCGACAACTCCACCAAGAACTTTTGTTCC
>DDMR01000107.1 GCA_002340925.1 Actinobacteria bacterium UBA2541 | reverse complement strand
AGCGAGCGTAGAGGTAAAACTAGGTATTACTTACATGCAGCAACCGTATCTTTCTTCAAACTGACATTCTCATCATCAGTCTCCTTTAAGTCTGCTCTTGCTTTAGCTATAGTTTCATCATTTGTGGCTTTTATGCTTGGCAATTTAGTGATATTTTCTTTAAGTTCGGCAATCGAAGTTTGAGCCAGCAAAACCCTAGCTTTGTCTTCTGCTGTCCCAGTAGTTAAGACATTTGGATTCGTAGCCAGGAAATTATCCAAAGCTCTTTGGCTAACATTAACTTGGTTATTCCAGGCCGATTCGCGTCTAGGAAGTTGGCTATTCACAGTTTCAGCACGCCTAATTGTACTTTCATAGCTCGCTATAACTCCTGAAATTTGATCCAAATAATTTAAATAACTTCTATTAGCCTTAATACAAGGCTTAGAAACCCAAACTAGTTTTTTTGAGGCTTTAGCTGGATTTTTAGTACAAGTGTAAGAAATTTTTCCGATTTTGGCCTTTGCCTTTGCTGGCTTACAGGCTTTATACGGTGTCGCGGCAGATGCACTTGAAACACCGACAATTGATCCAGCAATAACTAGTAGTGCGATTGATATCGCAGAAACTCTCTTTGACATATATACCTCCACAAAATTTACCCAAGAACCACAAATCTTTGTGGTGTCGATGAGTCAATTCTATCTTTGCAGATGCAATTTTTCGGGGAGAAGAACTATGTCTGTCGGTGAAATTGCTGTGAATATTTGATTTATTTAACGCTGTCGCGCTCGGACGTTGATTCCAAGCTTTCGAACCAAGGGTCTCGGGCCAAATCTCGCAACGGTGCTCAAAGTTTTATATTGCCATCCCGGGATGCAGATTGCCTTACCGCGCTCGGCTGCGCGCCAAGATTCGCTGACTACTCGATCAGCTTCGAGCCACATGAACTTAGGGAGGCCTGACATTTTCATCTTTCCGCGTTGATGAAATTCAGTGCGAGTAAAGCCAGGACAGAGTGCTGAGATATTGATATTGGTCTTTGAAAGTTCGGTATGAAGCGATTCGGTATGAACCGTTAAATAAGATTTTGCCGCGCTGTATGTACCACCAGCAATAAAGCTTGCAACACTTGAAACGTTAATTATCGTTCCAGAATTCCGATCTAACATCTGAGGCAACACTGCGTGCATAAGCTGCATTGGCGCTTTAGCAAGAACGTCTATCAGGTTTAATTCAGCCTCGATGTCACTTCTCAAAAAACTATCTTTAATCCCAAAGCCAGCATTGTTAATCAATACTTCAATTGGTTTCTTAGAATTTGATAACCGCTTTTCGACTCTTGCTAACTGAGCCGGAACTGATAAATCGGCCTGCAAGACTTCAACATCTATATTGTATTTTTTTGATAGCGAGGTTGCCCGTTCTTGTAGCCGCTTTTTATCGCGGGCCACAAGAACTAAGTCGAAACCTTTACTGGCAAGCAATCTAGTAAATGATTCACCAATACCTGCGGTGGCTCCAGTTACTAAAGCAGTGCTCATTTAGTTATTTTACTATCCCAGCAGTTGATTCATCGCGGATGTGCCAAGAAGTTCCATACTCTTCAAGCTTTGCAAGGAATGGCTTTGCATCAAACCACTCAGGACCATTTACTCCAGGCTCTGGTTTCCAAACACCTTCATGTATAAGTTCCATTGCAATAACTGGATTAATTGCGGTCTGCCATACAACAGCTTGATCACCGTAATTCTCCATGGACCAGGCGTTATCAACTACGTTGTAGAGATAAACCGCTTTTGGTTCGCCGTTCTTATCCAAACCTTTAACAAGTGAACCAGCACAAGTCTTACCAGTCATTCGTGAACCAAGCGTTGCTGGATCAGGAAGTGAAGCAGCCAAGAGATCACGTGGTGAAACTTGAATGCCTTGAACATCAACAGTTTCAGTGCGATCCATACCAAGCATATGAATGGTTTTTAGGATTGAAATAAACTGCGCACCAAGACCATATTTGAAGTTAACTTTCTTAGCTTCGATCTTCTGCGGAATTAATACAACCTCTTCGTGTTCAACATTCACACATTCGACCGGCCCGATTCCATCAGGGAAATCAAAGATTTCTAGTTCTGAGAATGGTTCGGTTGTGTACCAACCGCGGCCATCTTCCCAGACCAGCGGTGGGTTTAGACACTCTTCGATAGTTGTCCAGATTGAAAATGATGGCGCAAAGTCTGAACCCGCAACAACTAAGTTGGATCCATCTAGAACAGTTATTGAATCGATACGTGAGAACAATTCATCGCTTGCATATTTAGCGAAGACATCACTTAGGCCAGGTTCAACTCCCATTCCAATCAAGGCGTAAATTCCGCGTTCGCTCCAATTCCAGTCACGTGCAAATTGTTCATCCCCACATTTCACACCAGTTTCGGTGTATGGATATTGCGGATGAGGTCTAGATAATGACATCGCCATATCTAAGTAATTCTTATTTTCGATTTCACAGGCAAGAAATATCGGCATCACAAAACGTGGATCAACTGCGTTGATGACAATATCTGGGTCTGCTTTGCGAATTAATTCGCGAATATCTTCGAGTTCTGCTGCATTTACTTGTGCGGCGGAAAAGCGGGGATCCTTCAAGCGATTTACGGCATCTTCAGCGCGAGATAAATTGCGATCTGCGATTACTAGTTCTGTAATGAATGAACGACGTGAGGCAATATTAGCTATTGCTCGACCAACTCCACCGGCGCCTAAAACTAGGGCCTTCATTAAAACCAACTCCAAACGAGTATTTTCTATTTCCTTGAGCCTAGCCCAGCACATTAGAGATAGGCAAATTGGAATCAAATTGGAATAAAATTAAGTAAACTAACTTTCAATAAAAGTCTAACTGTTTTTATTTTGATGAATTAATCAGGTCCTAGTAGCTCAGTGGATAGAGCAACCGCCTCCTAAGCGGTAGGTCGCAGGTTCAACTCCCGCCTAGGACACCAGCTAATTTTTAATTGTGGAATACAACTGTTTTATCGCCAACGATAAAGATTCTATCTTCGGCAAAATCGCGAACCGCGCGGGATAAGACTCGACGTTCGATATCGCGACCAGTTGCAATTAAATCTTCAGGAGTTGAAGCATGGGTTACATGAGCAACATCTTGATCAATAATTGGGCCTTCATCTAAATCAGGTGTTACAAAGTGAGCAGTTGCGCCAATTATTTTTACACCACGAGCATGTGCTTGGTGATAAGGCTTTGCACCTTTAAAACCTGGCAAAAATGAGTGGTGGATGTTGATGATTCGACCAAACATTTTTCCGCAGAACTCTTTAGTCAGAATCTGCATATAACGAGCAAGGACTACGAGATCAATTTCAAGTTCGGTTACTATTTTTGAGATCTCAGCTTCAGCTGCTGACTTGTCTAATTTGCTCTGGTCAATAAATTTAATTCCGTGGGACTCTACAAGAACCTTTAAATCGCTGTGATTAGAGACTACTACTGGAATTTCGATTGGAAGTTCGCCAAGTTCCTGCAGATAAAGCAGATCGCGAAGACAGTGTGACTCTTTAGTTACAAGAATGATGGCCCGCTTCTGCTTTGCAGCTGAACGTAGCGATAGCTTTGGCTTAAATTGGCCGAGCCCGCTCTCTAAAATTTCGCGGATCTTTGCTAAATCCAGGTCGCTTTCAAAGCGCGTGCGCATAACAAAATCTTGGGTAGTTGGATCTGTAAATTGTTGATTCTCAATTATATTTCCACGCGCAGCAAGAACTGCAGTTGTCATCGCATGCACGATGCCAGGCTGGTCTTTACACTGCAGGGCGACTATCAAATCCATTGCAGAAGTTTAATGGCTAATTGTGAATCTCTTTAACGCTTTTGGTGCCCACCAGTTGCGTTCACCGAATAAACGCATGAGCGCTGGGACAAGCAAGGCGCGAACCAAGGTCGCATCGAGAAGAATTGCGAATGCCACACCAAATCCCATGGCCTTAATCGATGTAACACCACTGGTCATGAAGATTGCAAAGACCGTTGAAAGAATAACTGCGGCGGCGGTGATTATTCGGGCAGATTTTTGAAGTCCAAGTGCAACGGATTCAACATTTGAATGGCCAGCATCGTGCTCCTCTTTAATCCGAGATAGCAGGAATACTTCGTAATCCATTGATAAACCAAAAGCCACAACCGCAATCAAAATAACAATTGAGGTATCGATGCTTCCGGTATTGGTAAATGAACCGACTAGCCAAGTGAAATTATCACCAATAAAGATCCAGGTCATTACACCCAAAGTTGCAGATAGCGAGAGCAGGTTAAGGATTACAGCCTTAATTGGCAGAATTATTGAACCAGTAAACATGAACAACAGAATAAGTGTGCCAATTGCAATCCAACCAAGTGCGAGGGGTAATTTCTTGGCAATACCAATCTGGCTATCTGCATAATCAGCTGCAACGCCACCAACCAACGTTCCCTCCGGAACATTCAGTGCACGAATTTCAGTAATCATCTTCTCGGCCGCGGGAGAGCGAGCACCCATGCTGTGAATTGCAGCGATTCGGATATCAGCGCCAACTGTTTCGGGTGCACC
>DDMR01000003.1:4645-6492 GCA_002340925.1 Actinobacteria bacterium UBA2541 | reverse complement strand
GCTGAAATTCCAGAAGTATTAGAAGTCGCGGTTATGGGAATTCATGATGTCGAATGGGGACAACGCGTAACTGCAATGGTGACCTTAGTTCCAAATACGACCGTTGATCATGCTGAACTTACAACTCGCATTCTTGATCACTGCAAATCTAGAATGGCCTCATACAAGAAGCCAAAAGATCTTCGCATTGTGGCTGAGTTCCCACTGAATTCAACAGGCAAGATTGCAAAGAAGGTTTTGAAGCAACAACTCGAAGCTGAAGGAAAGTAAATGACTTTAGAGAAACCAGGAGAGTATCCATACACCAGAGGCATTAATGCTGATGCTGGCGTTTGGACGATGGGGCAATACGGTGGCTTCGGAACTCCTGCAGAAACAAATGCTCGCTTTAAAATGTTGCTTGATCAGGGCTTAACAGGATTTAGCGTCGCACTCGATCTTCCAACGCAACTGGGGCTCGATTCCGATGACCCACTTTCACTTGGTGAAGTTGGTCGTGTTGGTGTTGCTATTGATTCACTTGCAGATATTGAAATCTTGATGGATGGAATTCCACTAGAAAAAATTAGTCAAGTTCGCACAACTGCTAATTCAATTGGATACATCTGGGCTGCAATGTTCATTGCTCTAGCTGAACAACGAAACGTTGATCCAAATAAGTTTGGAATGTTTATTCAGAACGATGTTCTTAAAGAGTATGTTGCTCGCGGAACTCAAATCTTTCCGGCCGAAGCTGGGCTAAAGCTCTCTGTTGATGTAATCGAACATATTGCAACCAAGATTCCTAAGTGGGTTTCTCTTGCAATGTCTGGATATCACATCCGCGAAGCTGGCTCTAATGCGGTGCAAGAAGTTGCATTTACCTTTGCAAACGCACGCGAATACTTAGATAAAGCAATTGCTCGTGGAGTTTCCGTAGATTTCGTTGCTCCAACACTATTTACATTTTTATCTTCAAATATTGACTTCCTACCCGAAATTGCAAAATTCCGTGCTGCTCGCAGAGTCTGGGCAAAGCTGATGCGTGAAAAATATGGAACTAAGGATCCAGCATCCGAGAAATTACGCATCTTTGCATTTACTGCTGGCTCATCGCTTACTGCGCAACAAGCAATGAACAATGTGGTCAGAACCTCAATCGAAATGATGTCTGCTGCACTTGGTGGAATTCAAACCATGCACGTATCAGCATTTGATGAAGCACTTGGTGTTCCATCCGAAGAAGCAGCGACACTGGCACTTCGAACCCAGCAAGTGATTGCTTTTGAAACTGGTGTTCTAGATAGCCCAGACCCACTTGCTGGAAGTTATGAATTAGAACGAATGACTGATGAATTAGAGCGTGAAATTTGGGATTTGTTGGCAGGTATTGAAAAGCGCGGTGGTGCACTTGAATGCATCAATAATGGTTACTTCGTAAATGAAATTTCCGAGAATTCATATAAGTTAACGATGGCAATTGAATCCGGAGCCAGAAAAGTTGTCGGTGTAAACGCCTTCCAATCTGAATCAGCCCCGATCAAACCATTTGAGATTAATCCAAAGAGCGAATCCGAACAGGTAGCTGCTGTTCAAGCAGTTCGTGCAAATCGAGATAACAACATAGTCAAAGCCGCACTTGAGAATTTACTCGCAGTTGCAAAGGCTGGCGATAACGTGGTTCCAGCAACGGTTGAAGCAATTAAGGCTTATGCAACTGTTGGTGAAATTGTGAATGAGTTGCGTAAAGTCTATGGAAAATGGCAGCCAACAAAGATTTTTTAGCTCTTTAATCTAAAGCGCTGTAATTTTCCGGTAGTTGTTTTTGGTAGTGAATCAACAAAATGTATTGATCTTGGGTATTTATA
>DDMR01000003.1:0-4515 GCA_002340925.1 Actinobacteria bacterium UBA2541 | reverse complement strand
CCAACTACTGCAACTTCGGCTACTGCCTTATGCATAAGCAGGGCATTCTCGACTTCAGGTGCCGCAATGTTGTAACCACTTGAAATTATCATGTCATCAGCTCGAGATTCATATTTGAAATAACCCTCTGGGGTCCGGGTATAAATGTCACCAGTTAAATTCCAACTATTAACGACATAATCCTTCTGCCTGGCATCATTTAGATAGCGGCAGCCAGTCGGACCCTTCACCGCAAGAAATCCTTGCTCGCCATCTTTCACTTCTACAAAATTCTCATCAACGACCATTGCTTGGTACCCAGGAACCGGCTTTCCAGTAAGTCCCGGAATAATTTCGTGATCACTTGCAGATATAAAGATATGCAGTAATTCTGTTGCACCGATGCCATCAATTAATTTATTTCCCGTTGCCTCAAACCAAGCGCGCCAAGTTGCAAGTGGTAGGTGTTCGCCAGCAGATACACATCGACGCAGAGATGAAACATCTTTACCCCCAAGCTGGGCGAGCATTGCTCGGTATGCAGTTGGAGCAGTGAAAAGAATTGAGATTTTATATTCAGAAATCTTCTCTAACAGAACTGGTGGCGCGGCGTTCTCTAATAAAACAGTTGTTGCTCCGACTCGAAGTGGGAATACAACTAAGCCACCTAAACCAAATGTAAATGCTATTGGTGGGCTGCCAGCAAAGACATCGTCTTTTGTTGGCTTAACAACGTGCTTTGAGAAGGTATCAGCAATAGTCAAGATATCTCGGTGAAAATGCATCGTGGCTTTTGGCACTCCGGTTGAGCCAGATGTGAATGCAAAGAGACTTACGTCATCAGCTGCCGTTTCGCAGACTTTGAATTCAGCGCTTTGCTTCGCTATCTCAAGATCAAAATTACTTCCGCCCCCAACAATAAAAGTCTCTCCAGAATAATTAGGAATTGCCTGCCACTCTTCAACAAATCTGTGATCGACTAGTGCAAATTGAATCTGGCCAATTTCAACAATCTTCGCTAATTCGATTGCACGTTGCAGTGGAATGGTAGTAACCGCAATGGCACCAACTCTTAGAATTGCCAGCCAGATTGCAACCGCCATCGCATTATTTGGGCTACGAATCGCAACCCGGTTTCCTGGAACTACACCTTGTGCGAGTAGATAATTTGAAATTCTATTTACCAAAACCAGAAGTTCGCCGTAAGTAAAGTTACCGTCAGCAGCAATTATGGCTGATTTATCTCGGCCAACTAATTCAATTGTTCTTTCCAATAATTCGTAACTTGCATTTAATTGCTCTGGATAAGTTGCCGCTGGATGGCTCAAGATTAATTCTGGCCAGAGCGATTTATCTGGAAGATTATCTGTGGCAAAGGTATCTATGTGAGCGCTTTTAACCATTACTAGCCATTTCTATGTTTCTCGATTTCAGCCATGAGTTCACTTACCCCAGTTCCGTTCTGCATTGCACCAAGCAATACTGGTGGAATCCAAGGCTTTCCTGCAACTGTTTTAGGCATCGACATTGAAATCGAACGCTCGATATCTGCTGCAGTCTCTTTTGCACCCTCGCGATCTGATTTATTAATTAAATAGATATCACCGATTTCGAGTAAACCGGCCTTAGATGCCTGTATTCCATCTCCCATACCAGGTGCAAGAACAACAACTACGGTGTCAACAACTCGCATTACTTCAACTTCGCTCTGTCCTACACCAACAGTTTCTACAATAATGAAATCAAATTTTGCACTCTGCACCAATTTCAATACTGCTTTAGTGCTAACTGAAAGTCCACCAAGATGTCCACGTGTTGCTAGCGAGCGAATAAATACACCAGGATCAGTGAAGTGATCGGTCAATCTAATTCGGTCACCGAGAAGCGCACCACCTGATATTGGTGAAGATGGATCTACTGCAAGAACTGCAACTGAAAAATTTCGCTCTCTCAACAATTTAATTAGCGCATCAACTGTGGTTGATTTTCCAACTCCTGGCGCACCAGTTATTCCGATTACTTGCGCCCCAGCTTTATCTTCAATTTCGAATGGCTGGCCCGAGTTCTCAATAATCGTAATTGCCTTCGCTAACGCCTGTCGGTCTCTGTTGCGAACTTGGCTAAGGAGTTCGGTGTGATCGCTCTGGCTCATATGCCAAACCTTATGACATATTTCTCGTGATAAGTTGTGCCCATGGCTGAAATATCCCAATCAGTTCCGATTCGCGTAGTAGTCGCAAAACCTGGTCTAGATGGACATGACCGGGGCGCGAAGGTTGTTGCCCGTGCGTTGCGCGATGCTGGATTTGAAGTTATTTACACCGGCCTTCATCAGAGTCCAGAACAGATAATTGCAACAGCAATTCAAGAAGATGTTCAAGCTATCGGACTTTCGATTCTTTCTGGCGCACATATGACAATTTTTGATCGCATTATGAAACTCTTGAAGGATAACAAGGCAGAAAATATTGTTGTTTTTGGCGGCGGAATTATTCCTGAAGCTGACAAGTTAGCACTCAAGGAAATGGGCGTTGGTGAAATCTTTACACCTGGAACACCAACCACAGACATAATTTCGTGGCTGCAAAACGCGGTAACAGCCCGCGCTTAATTACGTTACTTTTGAATTGGTATTCGAAATCTTTTTGTAATCTCCCGAAGCAACCAAATCTTTTAGCCTTGAAAAACCATCCCAGATTTCAACATAAGAGTTCATAAGCGGAGAAATCGCTAATCTAACTGAGTTTGGTGCGCGATAATCTGGAATCACATTCGCTAACTGTCGAAGCGCAAATGCAATTTGTTTGCCATCTGGATGAACTAATGAAACATGTCCACCACGCCACTTTGCATCTCTTGGTGTATTTAAAGTAAATCCAAGATCGGCCAACCAAGCTTCGTAAAGATCAATCATCATCTGAGTTCCGGTTGCACATTTTGCTTCGATATTTGTAATACCGGCCTCTTCAATAATTCCGAATGAAGATTGCACAGAACGGAGTGCGATTATCGAAGGAGTCGCGATTTGGAAACCAGCTAAGCCTTCAGCTTTCTTAAATGTTGGTCCCATGTCAAACATATTCTCTTGGGCATGCCAGCCTTGAATTGGAACTTGCAACTCATTCTGAACTCGCTTTGAAACATAAAGCCAACCTGGAGAACCTGGACCAGAGAACCCAAATTTATATGTGCAACCCACGGCAAGATCAACGCCATCTTTATCAAATTGCAGATCAATCGCCCCAATAGCATGACTGCAATCCCAAATAGCAAATGCGCCATATTTTCGAGCTACATCAGTTAGCGCTTTGATGTCGTTTCGCGCACCTGCCCGATATTGAATAACTTCAAAAGTTACGAAGGCAACATCTTCACTCAGGTATTTTTCTAGAATTTCCGGAGTGATTCGTTCGTGCTGCGAAACCGAAGTATCTTCATTGTTAATAATGACGAGATTTAATCCACGTTCTTTTGCATATCCCTGCAAGATATAGCGGTCGGTTGGGAAATTTGCGGCATCAATGATTATGGTTTTGCGGTCAGGTCGTGCGGCAAGTGCCGCGCCAGCAAGTTGGTAGAAATTAACTGATGTCGTATCAGTGACTAAAACTTGTCCTGCAGCCGCACCAAGAGTCGTGCGTCCCAATAAATCTCCGGTTGCAAATGGCTCTTCAATCCAATCACTCCAGCCCTCGACAACCTTTGCGCCCCAATCATTAAGCAGATAATCGTTGATTACCTTGATTGTTCGTTTTGGTAACCGGCCCAAAGAATTTCCATCCAAGTAACAAATGGCCGGGTCATTTATTATGAATTCATCCCGGAATTTCGCCAATGGGTCCTTGGCATCTAGATCGAGCGCATATTGCCTATTTGTTACATCCATTTTCCAACTGTAGCAATAGTCAAATATCCTTGCACTATGGTCGTCACTAATTTGTTGAATCTAGAGTCGGTCTCAAAATCTTTTGATATTCGAGCGTTATTAGATGGTGTCTCACTTGGCGTAAACGCTAGTGATCGAATCGGAATTGTTGGCAGAAACGGTGGCGGCAAAAGTACGCTAATTAAAGTGATGGCTGGGATTGAAGCACCAGACTCTGGACGGGTCTCAAAAGCCGGCTCAATCAATATCGGATTATTGGGGCAGAGCGATGACTCAGATGAAGATTCATTGGTGCGCGATGTCGTCCTCGGTGATTTAGCAACACATGAGTGGGCAGGTAATTCAAAAGTTAGAGAAGTCCTAACTGGATTATTTGGCGGCATTAGCGAAGAGCTGCTTGATCGAAAGATTTCTTATTTATCTGGTGGTGAACGCCGTCGGGTTAATTTGGCGAAGTTGTTAATTGCAGATCTTGACTTAGTTTTATTGGATGAACCAACAAACCACTTAGATGTGGAAGGGATTTCATGGCTTGCACAATATTTAAAGCGCAATACAAAATTAGCAGTTGTAGTGATAACTCACGATCGTTGGTTCTTGGATGAAGTCTCAGATCAAATCTGGGAAGTTGTAGATGGAAACGTTCTGGC
>DDMR01000081.1:1691-3147 GCA_002340925.1 Actinobacteria bacterium UBA2541 | reverse complement strand
AGAACCGCGCCAATTGCTAGAACGCGTGGATTTACATCAACCGCCGCTGCTTCAGGAGTCAGACCCGACATTTGGGTTAGAGATGATGGTAAATATGTATATGTTGCGAATCCAACCAGAACTGCGGAAATTATTGCTGATGAGAAGAATGAGCGATTAATTGCCTGCATTGCAGATTTATCTGTTGGGCGAAGTCGAGTAATAAAGATTCCGATTATCGCTGTAACAATTCCGATTGCTGGAACGATAAGTGGGAAAATTAAGCCCGCATCGCCAAAGCCTGCCTTGCCAAGAATCAACGCTGCAACAAGTGTTACTGCATATGATTCAAATAAGTCTGCTGCCATACCAGCGCAGTCACCGACGTTATCTCCTACATTGTCAGCAATTGTTGCTGGGTTACGAGGATCATCTTCCGGAATTCCTTGTTCGACTTTTCCAACGAGGTCAGCTCCGACATCTGCTGCCTTCGTAAAGATTCCGCCACCAACGCGCATAAACATCGCAAGCATTGCGGCGCCGAAGCCGAAACCTTCAAGAACTGCTGGTGCGTTTTCGCGGTAAATCGCTACAACAAGTGAGGCGCCAAGAAGTCCTAATCCAACTGTGGTCATACCAACTACGCCACCAGTGCGGAATGCAATCTTTACTGCGTTAGCCGCAGACTTTTGACGAGCTGCTTCAGCAACACGAACATTTGCGCGAACCGCGAGCCACATTCCGTTGTATCCAACAGCTGCAGAGAAGAGGGCTCCGAGCAGGAAGAAGATTGATCGGCCTAAGCGAATTTCAAATTCTCCGGGTAGTGCGAAAAGTAAGAAGAAAACAATCCCTACAAAATAGGAAAGGGTTTTAAATTGACGATTTAGATATGCGGCTGCACCTTCTTGAACGGCGGCTGCAATCTCCTGCATTTTCTCGGTTCCCTCGTTCGCTGCCAAAACTTGAGCGCGAAGAGCGTATGCAATGGCTAGTGCCACTAACGAAATACCCAGAACTACATAAACGTAGGTCAGGTTGGAACCAGTTACTTGGACCAGATTTTCCACGAAGATCTCCTATATGTGTGCGTCGTTGAACCCATGAGGTCGAAAGATTACACATAGAAGCGCTACCAGATGCAAATAAATAGGTATTCCACAGATTAATTGCGCTCAATTTAGCTTAGGTTAGGTTAGGCGACCAGATAACCTAACCCCACAATGAACCTATTTGAGAACCTATTTGAGAACTTAACTGACCTGCTCGATGCCCACGCGGTTGTCTCTGGCCTTGGATTAATAGGTGTGCTGGCCATTATTTTTATGGAAACTGGGCTGCTGATTGGCCTAATTTTCCCAGGGGGCGAGGTCGTCTTCCTTGCTGGAATTGCTGCTTCTGGAACAGGAGCTGCACTTTTAGGTGATGCCAAACTATCGGCTCCATTGTTATTCGCATTGGCACCAATCGCTGCAAT
>DDMR01000081.1:1182-1483 GCA_002340925.1 Actinobacteria bacterium UBA2541 | reverse complement strand
TGGTCGCCACTACTGAGAAGTGGTTAATTAAATATGGCCCACGTAAGGCTTTAGTTTTTGGGCGCTTTGTTCCATTTGCCCGAACCCTGATTAATCCAGTCTGTGGAGTTACACATCTAGATCGTAAATTATTTTCGACTTGGAATGCAATCGGGGCAATTATCTGGACCCAGGTTGCAATCGGAATTGGTTATCTTCTCGGTGATGTAATCAAGGGATCAGTAAATCAATATTTATATCCAATTGTTGGATTAATTGTATTGATCTCGCTTTTGCCGCTTTTCAGTGGAATCTATAAAGA
>DDMR01000081.1:0-979 GCA_002340925.1 Actinobacteria bacterium UBA2541 | reverse complement strand
TACTTCAAACCATTTTCGGCAATAAGTGGCGCAGCACCGCGTTCAACAATAACTGCAACACCAACCACAATTGCGCCCGCCTCTTTAAGTGCTTCGACTGCAGTCATAACTGATCCACCTGTTGTGGATGTATCTTCAACCGCAAGAACCCGGCGGCCTTTAACATCGGGTCCTTCGATTCGACGCTGTAGCCCATGTGCTTTTTCAGCTTTGCGAACTACAAAAGAATCTAAGTTGCGACCTTTACTTGCCGCAACATGCATCATCGCTGTTGCAACTGGATCTGCTCCGAGAGTTAAACCGCCGACGGCATCAAATTCTAAATCTTTAGTTAAATCAAGCATTACTTCGCCAACTAGAGGAGCTGCAACAGAATCAAGAGTTACGCGACGAAGATCGACGTAGTAGTCGGCTTCTTTACCTGAAGATAAAATAACTTTGCCATGAACTACGGCCTTATTTAGAATTTCTTCTCTCAACTTGTCGCGTGAATTCATGCGTGAACCTTAGCCCTCTTCCTTATAAACCATGATTGTTTGCTTACCTTTTCGCACCAAAGATTTTGGCGGATTGGCTTCAATTAACGCATCAACTTCGGTGCGTAGCTTTGCAACCTCCAGCGCCATTGACGCCACGGCGGATTCCAATTCCATAATTCGTTTTATTCCTGCAAGGTTTATTCCTTCACCGACAAGGCGCTGAATATTTCGCAATGATGCAATGTCAAGCAACGAATATCTACGGCCCCGGCCTGATGCGCGACCTGGTGAAACTAAACCCATGCGATCGTATTGCCGCAAAGTTTGCGGATGCATTCCGGAAAGTTGTGACGCAATTGAAATTACATATACGGCTTCATCATCTGAATGTTCTTCATTGCTCATGACTACGCCCTCGCTCTCTGTGCTAAATCAGCCCGCGGATTGAATTCTTCCGTAGCTTTTGCAAAAGCTTCAAGCGCTTCTTTTGCTTTACCATC
>DDMR01000061.1:6789-12659 GCA_002340925.1 Actinobacteria bacterium UBA2541 | reverse complement strand
AGAATGAAACACGGCGAGTTTGACGATGCTTTTGCCCGCGAAGATACCGCCCGAGCCACCCGGCAATATGCCCGACGTCAGGAAACCTGGTTCAGTAAAGATCTCCGGATTACCTGGCTTAGTGCGAAATCAAATCTTTCAGAGCGCACGGATTCAGTTCTACAGGCTATTCTCAAATCATGATTGGAACTTACGGGCACGGAACCGAGAACGACTTTGTGCTGATCTTTGATCCAGAGAATAGAGTTGAAATCTCGGCCGAACAAGTCCAGGCAATCTGTAATCGAAAAACTGGAATCGGCTGCGACGGTTTTATTCGAATCGGAAAAGATAGCGGTAAATGGTTTATGGATTACCGCAATAGCGATGGTTCGATTGCCGAAATGTGCGGCAACGGTATTCGCGTGATGGCAAAGTATTTAACGGCGAAAGGCCACCAGGCACCCGGAATTTTTCCTATCAATACTCGCGACGGCATGAAGTATTTATCAGTTCCAGAAACTGGCGACATAACTGTAAATATGGGACAGATCCGTGAAGTCTTTGGTGAAATTTCTGCAACTGCAAATGACCACACTTGGTCTGGTTACAACATCGATATGGGAAATCCACATGCAGTTGTGTTTGTCGATGACATCAATCAAGTTGGAGACTTATTAACTGCTCCGATAGTTGAGCCGGCAGATGAATACCCAGATGGTGTAAATGTGGAATTTGTTCAGTTCTTACCTGATGGTGAATTGAAAATGCGCGTTCACGAACGTGGGGTTGGTGAGACAAAATCTTGCGGAACCGGAACCTGTGCGGTCGCACTTGCTGCTTCACTTAAAAAAGGAAAAGGACTTCCCGCAAATTGGATTATTAATCCACCAGGCGGTCGCTTAAGTGTTGAAATTGATTCACATAGCAATGCGATTCTTACTGGTCCAGCAGTGTTAATTGAAGATTATGATTTGAGTAAATATCTGTGAGCAATGAGAAGTTAAATATCGATGACTTGTTGGCTGAATCAGCCAAGGTAGCAGCCGAGTTTGATGCTGCCGAGAATAAAGTTGATGATTGGGAGAGTAACCAGGCTGATTTACAAGATCGCCAAGCACTTCGTCGAGTATCGGGATTATCAACTGAACTACAGGATATTTCAGATGCCGAGTATCGCCAGCTTCGGTTAGAGAAAGTTGTTTTGGTAGGAGTCTGGACCGAAGGAACTGCCCAAGATGCCGAAAATTCATTAAAGGAATTAGCCGCCTTAGCTGAAACAGCTGGATCGGAAGTTTTAGATGGCTTAATTCAACGGCGAGATAAAGCAGATCCTGCAACATTTATTGGTTCTGGAAAAGTTATGGAACTTCGTCAGTCAGTTGTAAATACTGGCGCCGACACTGTTGTATGTGATGGTGAACTTTCACCAGCCCAACTTCGTAATCTTGAAAGCAAGGTCAAAGTAAAAGTTGTAGATCGGACTGCTCTGATTTTAGATATCTTCGCCCAACATGCAAAGAGCCGAGAAGGTAAAGCCCAAGTTGAATTAGCGCAGATGACATATCTTCTTCCAAGACTTCGCGGTTGGGGTGATTCACTATCGAGACAATCTGGTGGTGCTAGCGGAATCGGCGGTCGTGGCCCCGGTGAAACTAAGATTGAAACAGATCGTCGTCGAATCAATGACAAGATGGCGAAGCTTCGTCGTGAAATTAAAGAGATGAAAACTGCTCGAGATACTAAGCGCCAAGAGCGCCGTCGCCACAATATTCCATCGGTAGCAATTGCTGGCTATACGAATGCAGGCAAATCATCTCTTATGAACAGATTAACTGATGCCGGTGTTTTAGTTGAAAATGCGCTCTTCGCAACCCTGGATCCAACCGTTCGCAAAACAACATCTTCAGATGGCCGGATCTATACCTTGTCTGACACTGTGGGATTTGTTCGCCATCTGCCGCATCAATTAATTGAAGCATTTAAATCAACGCTAGAAGAGGTTTCTGGGGCCGATTTAATTGTGCACGTTGTGGACGGCTCGCATCCAGATCCGCAAGAACAGATCCGGGCAGTGCGCGAAGTAATAACTGAAATTGGTGGTGGTGAGATTGCCGAGATAATTGCGATCAATAAAGCGGATATTGCACCTCCTGAAAAACTTATGCAGTTACTGCGCGAAGAACCAAATAGTTTTGCATTTTCGGCTCGCACCGGATTTGGAATTGATACCTTGGTTGCGGCAATCGAGAGCGCACTACCAAGACCAAAAGTGGAGATTAATACCGTGATTCCATTTACTAGGGGCGATTTAGTCTCGGCAATTCACGAACGTGGTGAAATCTTCTCTGAAGAGTATTTACCGCAAGGCACATCGATACATGCTCTGGTGGATGGTTCACTTGCCAAAGTGATTGAGAACTTAAAGTGATTGAAAAAGTTGTAGCTGGAATCCAACGCGGGGAAGTTGTTATTCTGCCGCTTGAACATAGTTATGTTTATGCTTGTGATGCCTTTGGGTTTGCAGCAGTAAATCGGCTCCATCAATTACGAAATGATCCAAAAGGTGTTGCAGCTCAAGTTTTAATTGGGAAGGCTCGAACCTTAAGTGGTTTGGCTCAGGGATTGACGGCCAATGTAAGTAAGTTGGCGGAAGAATTCTGGCCCGGGTTATTAACTTTTAATTTGCCACAGAATCAATCTTTAAGTTGGGATCTTGGCGATGGCGGCCACTTAAAAAATTTCGCGGTGCGAATGCCAAATCAAAACGAAACTCTTGAAGTGCTAAACGCCACTGGTCCATTGGCAATTGCATCGGCGACGCTTGCCGGCGAAGCTCCGGTTCGAACTGCGGCGAACCCACACCATCTTGAAATCCTCGACATCGGCGAGCTAGAAAGCGGTCCGCTATCGACCGTCATAGTGCAATCTGGCGAAAAATTGCTACTTTCCCGTGTTGGTGCAATCACATTGGAGGATTTAAGGAAAGTCGACTCGGCAATTGAACTTGCCAAGGAATAAGGTTCATCCATGACTCAAAAGGATAGTGAAGCCTTCTACGGCCCAGATTTCAACGCCCTGCAGGCGCAAGATCCAGATATTGCCGCAGTTCTCATGAGCGAGCTAGTTCGTCAGCAGAAGAATTTGCAATTAATTGCAAGTGAGAATTTCACATCACCAGCTGTATTAGCCACTATGGGATCAACGCTGTCGAATAAATATGCCGAAGGTTATCCAGGTAAGCGCTATTACGGTGGCTGTGAAGAGGTAGATAAGGTAGAAGTAATTGGAATCGAACGCGCAAAGGCTCTATTCGGAGCCGAACATGCAAACCTGCAACCACATTCAGGTGCAAGTGCGAATGTTGCGGTTTATCAAGCATTTACCAAGCCAGGAGATAGCGTTCTTGCAATGTCACTTCCTCATGGTGGCCACTTAACTCATGGATCAAAAGTGAACTTCTCTGGCAAGTGGTTCAATATTTTCTCATACGGCGTTCGCCAAGAAGATGAACTTATCGATTACGACGAGCTTCGCGATAACGCAATCGCAAATAAACCAAAGATGATTTGCGTGGGTGCTACTGCATACCCAAGCCTGATTGACTTTGAGACCGTGCGAAAGATTTGCGACGAAGTTGGCGCAATCATGTGGGTTGATGCCGCACACTTCATCGGACTCGTTGCCGGAAAAGCAATTCCATCACCAGTGCCATATGCGGATGTTGTCTCCTTTACAACTCATAAAGTATTGCGTGGACCACGCGGCGGAATGATTCTTTCGAAGGCTGAACATGCAGCTGCTATTGATAAAGCGGTATTCCCAGGCATGCAAGGTGGCCCAATCATGAGCGCGGTGGCTGGTAAAGCTGTTGCACTTAAAGAGTGCGCAACACCTGAGTATCAGGCGTATGCAAAGAATGTAATTGTTAACGCTAAGGCACTTGCAGCAGATCTTGAAAAAGAGGGCATGCGTGCAGTTTCTGGTGGAACTCAAACTCACCTTGCATTGATCGACATCAGATCAACTGGCGTAAATGGCAAGGTTGCTGATGAGCGTTGTGGCGCATCTGGAATTGTTCTAAATAAGAATTCAATTCCTTATGACCCTGAGACTCCAGCAGTTACAAGTGGTATCCGAGTCGGAACGGCTGCTACAACAACTCAAGGAATGGGTGTTCCAGAGATGTCACAGATTGCTTCCTTTATTGCCCGTGCAATAAAAGATGGTGGCGATGAGAATAAGGCAAAGGCAATTCGAAGCGAAGTAAATGCTTTGACTGCTAAATTCCCAATCTACGCCAGATAGAAGTTAATCAAACGTGCGCGAATTTCTTCTGACCATAGCTTTCGCTTCAGCAATTTGTTATTTGGTTACACCATATATAAAGACGCTAGCCCTTAAGGCTGGTGCATTTATTCATGTTAGATCTCGGGACACACATACCAAAGTAACGCCGCGTTGGGGCGGAATTGGAATGTGGGTTTCAATGTCCATTACCTTCTTGGTTGTAAGCCATTTGCCACTTGTCGCTAAATCCTTTGGTCGTGAAGCCACCGGAATTTTCCTAGCAGGAACTTTCATAATGATTTTGGGCGCTTTAGATGATTTATACGATTTAGATTCAATCACTAAATTCGCTGGGCAAGCTGTCGCAGGCGGAATCTTGCTTCTGCACGGTGTCCAAATCCTCTGGCTTCCGATAAATGGAATTTATATTCTGCCTCCAAGTATTGGCCAGATATTAACTATCTTGTTTGTTATGGTCGTAATTAATGCCATAAATTTTGTTGACGGCTTAGATGGCCTTGCCACTGGAATTGTTGCAATCTGTGCGATGTCATTCTTCGGCTTCGCTTACTTGCTGGCTGTAGTAAATGGCCTAAATCGTGCGGGCGCTCCATCTTTGATTACAGCAGTAATCATTGGAATCTGCATTGGATTCTTGCCACATAACTATCACCCAGCGCGCATCTTTATGGGGGATTCTGGGGCGATGTTCCTAGGATTATTACTATCTGCTGCTGCGATAACTTTGACTGGTCAGATAGATGTAAACGCAATTACAAATGAGAGTTCAAGCAAAGTTTTACTTCCCTTGCTTCTGCCATTTACTGTCCTTGCGATTCCGCTCCTAGATCTGGTCTTGGCAGTTATTCGCAGATTACGAGCAGGGCGCTCACCATTTGCTGCAGATAAAGAACATCTGCATCACAAGCTCTTATCTATGGGAAATTCACATCGCCGAACTTCTGTAATTCTTTATCTATGGACTGCAATGTTTGCATTCCCAACAGTAGTTGCGGCCTTTGCGCCAATTTGGGTAGCGCTAATTGTTGGTCTTACTATTCTGTTATCTTCTCTGGCCTTAATAAGAAAGAGTCTGGTGTCAAGAAATGTCACAGCAAATACCACAACAAAGTAACGAAACTAATCTTTGGCGCGGTGCGCTAATTCCTGCTGTAACAGTTGCAGCAATTTCAATTATTGCCGGAATATTGCTTAGAGGGGCTTCTGGTCTTTGGGGCTCATTGTTGGCAAGCGCCACAGTGATTCTCTATTTTTCGGTGCACTTACTAATCTCAAAGATTTCTGAGAATTTAGATCCAATGGCAACTATGGCGCTTGCGATGTTCTCTTACTTCGCAAAGGTTATTTTGATGGGCGCTTTGCTCTTAGTCGTGACAAAGACAACTTCTCCCGAAACAGTAGATCGACCAACCTTCGCTATCAGCGCACTCTCAATTACGGCAGCCTGGTTGGTTGGCGAGATCCGGGCCTTTGTGAAGTTGCGCTTTCAACTGCCTTTGCCGCAAACTAAGGGCTCAAATGCGAGCTCGGAAGCTGATTTCAAGTCTGGAGATAATTAATGGCTAGAGGCACAAATGGCT
>DDMR01000061.1:5219-6724 GCA_002340925.1 Actinobacteria bacterium UBA2541 | reverse complement strand
AGAGGCACAAATGGCTAGAGGCAATGAAGAGGGCGCAATGTGGTCAATCTTTGGATACCTACTATCCGGGCTAGTCATCTGGGGCGGCATTGGTTGGGCCTTGGACAATTGGCTGGATAAGAACTTCTTTCTCCTTGGGGGACTCCTCCTAGGAGCTGGCTCGTCGCTCTACCTAACCTGGCTCCGTTTCGGGCGCAATTAGGCGCTTTCCAGTTTTGGTTTTAAGCGGACTCCTAATAGTGTTACGCCCGATTCAAATGACTTCCCAAAAGTTAACTATTTACAGGAGTGTTTGTGCGCAAGTTCGCGTTTGCCGAGAGTGGTGAAGGATTCGTCCCACCAAGCACCGCCGACTTCAACCTCCCACCAATTTTTGGGGATAACGAATTTACAACTAAACCAATTTTCTTGGTTCTCTTCTCAGTTGTTCTGATCTCAGTATTTTTCATAATTGCATCTCGTAAAGCTTCAGTAGTCCCAAGCAAATTACAGTTTGCCGGCGAATCGGTTTATGCCTTCGTCCGAAACGGAATTGGCCAAGAAATCATCGGACACGAATTCATGCGATTCGTTCCATTTTTGTTCTCGCTCTTTACTTTCATTATTACAAATAACGTCTTTGGAATTGTTCCACTTCTTCAATTCCCGACGATGTCTCACGTTGCCTTTCCTTATGTGTTGGCTCTCATATCTTTTGGAGTCTTCCACTATGTCGGAATCAAGAAACATGGCCTCGGTAAATATCTAAAGGGCATTGCTTTTATGCCAGGAGTTCCAAAAGCTGTTTATATTCTCTTAACCCCAATTGAAATCGCAACCTTCTTCTTAGTTCGCCCACTAACTCTTTCACTCCGTCTCTTTGCAAATATGTTTGCGGGCCACTTACTTCTACTTGTTTTCATTCTGGGTGGCGAACATATGCTCAGCGGTGCGATCGGAGTTAAGTTAATTGCGCCATTTGCCTTTGCATTCGGAATCGGAATGACCTTCTTCGAGTTTATGGTCCAATGCCTCCAGGCATACATCTTCACCCTACTTACAGCTTTGTTCATCGCCGGAGCACTGGCGGATGAGCACTAGATCCAAAGAAATTAATGCCCACTTACTGGCTCCCGCTAGTAAGTAACACGAACAGAAAGGCAACACAATGGAAGGCACACTCAACCTGGTCGGTTATGGCCTATCAGCAATCGGACCTGCAATCGCAACTGGAATGATCTTTGCCGCATATATCAGCGGTGTGGCTCGTCAGCCAGAAGCACGTAGCGTTCTACAACCAATCGCATTCCTAGGCTTCGCACTTGCTGAAGCTCTGGCTCTCTTTGGTCTAGTTCTAGCTTTCGTTCTCTAACCATGAGCTTTCGCATAAGCGCAGCTGCGGAAGAGCTTAATCCACTCGTTCCGCATACTTCAGAAATAATTGTTGGCTTCATTGCCTTCACTCTGCTGTACCTTGTGCTTCGCTCCAAAGTTGTACCAATGTTTGAAAAAGCATTTGCAGCCCG
>DDMR01000061.1:3918-4993 GCA_002340925.1 Actinobacteria bacterium UBA2541 | reverse complement strand
CTAAGTGATGCTCGTGGCGAAGCCCAGAAGATTCGTGAAGAAGCACGCGTTCAAGGTGCTGCAATCATTGAAGATCTCCGTGGCAAAGCACAGGAAGAAGCTGCCCGAATTACTGCAGCCGCAACCGCATCAATTGAAGCGGAACGTCAACAGGCAATTACATCTCTTCGCAACGAAGTTGGTTCACTTGCAACTGAACTAGCATCAAAAATTGTTGGAGAAGCGTTAGATGACCAGGTTCGACAATCACGCATTGTTGACCGCTTCTTGGATGATTTGGAGAAGAGTAAGTAATGATCGTTTTAGGTGGGAGCAGTCGTCAGTCTCTAGCTGCACTTCGTGTTGCGCTGGATAACTCACTCAAGGGTGTGTCTGCTGGCGACGCTTCTGCTATTTCAAGCGATTTATTTAAAGCACTAGTCGCGATTGATTCATCAACCGGACTTCGCCGAGCACTTACAGATTCATCACGTGATTCTTCATCTAAGTCAGATTTGATTTCAGACCTATTTAAGAAATCACTAGGAGGTCCGGCTCTGGGACTGCTAGCAAATGCGACGGCACTTCGTTGGTCTGCACCATCAGGTATTGCCGATGCAATTGAACAAATTGCAGTAGAAGCGGAAGCGACAGCTGCAAACCTAAGTAACTCTCTGGACCAAGTTCAGAGCGAGATCTTTACCTTCTCAAAGCTACTTATCGAGAATCCAGATTTACGCACCGCCTTAAGCGAACGCTCACAGAGCGCAGAAGCTAAGCAAGCTCTAATCAAGAGCATTTTTGGCAGCAAATTTTCAGCAAGCACAAACAGCTTGTTAGCCCATAGCGTCGAAAGCCGCCGTGCCCGCAGCATCGAAAAGACGATTGCGGCATATTCACATGCTGTAACGGCGCGACGCAATCGCGTGAATGCACATATCAAATCTTCCATCGCACTTAGCGATGGGCAGGCAAAGAAATTGGCAGATTCGCTTACAAAGCAGATCGGCCAACCAGTTCACCTAAATATTGAAATCGACCCAAGCATTCTTGGTGGAATTTCAATTCGTTTCGGTGATGAAGTAATCGATGGAAC
>DDMR01000061.1:2047-3881 GCA_002340925.1 Actinobacteria bacterium UBA2541 | reverse complement strand
AAAAAATAGGTTTCAGAATTCACAATTTGTGAATCTGAATTAGTTGAAGGAGAGAAAGATGGCGGAACTCACGATCCGGCCCGAAGAGATTCGCGACGCGCTTGCAAAGCATGTTGCTTCTTATCAACCGGGAGCCGCAGCACGCGATGAGATCGGCACAGTTACTCAAGCAGGCGATGGCATCGCCCGTGTTGAAGGTCTGCCTTCAACAATGACCAACGAACTTCTTAAGTTCGAAAATGGAACGCTTGGTCTGGCGCTAAACCTTGATGTGCGCGAAATCGGTGTAGTTATTCTTGGTGAGTTCACTGGAATTGAAGAAGGAACAAGCGTTAGTCGCACAGGTGAGATTCTCTCCGTACCTGTCGGTGACGGCTTCCTTGGTCGCGTAGTTGATCCACTTGGTCGCCCAATCGATGGCAAAGGTGAAATCAAAGCAGAAGCACAACGCGCACTTGAACTACAGGCACCTTCAGTAGTTCAACGCCAACCAGTTAAAGAGCCAATGCAGACTGGTATTAAAGCAATCGATGCCATGACTGCAATTGGTCGCGGACAACGTCAGTTAATTATTGGTGACCGTCAGACTGGTAAGACTGCAATTGCGATTGACACAATCATTAACCAGAAAGAGAACTGGAAGACTGGCGATCCAAAGAAGCAAGTTAAATGTATTTATGTTGCTATTGGCCAGAAGGGTTCAACTATTGCATCTGTTAAGGGCGCATTGGAAGAAGCAGGCGCAATGGAATACACAACAATCGTTGCTTCTCCTGCTTCAGATCCTGCAGGTTTCAAATACTTATCTCCTTACACCGGTTCTGCGATTGGTCAGCACTGGATGTATAAAGGCGAGCACGTTCTAATTGTTTTTGATGACCTCTCAAAGCAAGCCGAGGCCTATCGTTCAGTATCACTATTGCTACGACGCCCACCGGGCCGCGAAGCTTATCCAGGGGACGTTTTCTACTTACACTCACGTTTACTAGAACGTTGCGCAAAACTTTCAGATGAACTTGGTGGCGGTTCTATGACCGGTCTTCCAATCATCGAAACAAAAGGTAACGACGTTTCAGCATTCATTCCGACAAACGTAATTTCAATTACTGACGGACAGTGCTTCCTTGAAACAGATCTTTTCAACGCAGGTGTTCGTCCGGCTATCAACGTAGGTATTTCAGTATCTCGCGTTGGTGGTTCAGCACAGACAAAGGCGATTAAGAAGATTGCAGGACGTCTGCGTCTTGACTTGGCTCAGTATCGCGAACTCGAAGCATTCGCTGCATTCGGTTCAGATCTAGATGCTGCATCAAAGGCCCAACTAGAGCGCGGTGCACGCATGGTTGAACTCTTGAAGCAAGGCCAATACTCACCTTATTCAGTTGAACGTATGGCTGCATCAATCTGGGCCGGAACAACTGGCAATATGGACTCAATTCCAGTTGCTGATATTCGTCGCTTTGAATCAGAGTTCCTTGATTTCATTGGCCGCGAACGTCCAAAGATTTTTGAAGTAATTGCAACCACCAAAGAGTTAACAGATGACACTGTTGCCTCATTGCAAGAAGCAATTGATACCTTCAAGAAGCAATTCTCATCTTCAGTAACTGCTGCAGTAAATGAAGCAGAAGCAGAAGCACTAGCCGGCGAAGATAACGAACAGATTACACGCCAGGTTCCAAAGGTGAGAAAGTAAGAAAATGGGAGCACAACTACGCATCTATCGCCGCCGAATGCGTTCGGTCAAGGCGACCAAGAAGATTACGAAAGCAATGGAGTTAATCTCTGCTTCTCGTATCGTCAAGGCACAACAACGCGTGGCTGCTTCATCTCC
>DDMR01000061.1:0-1857 GCA_002340925.1 Actinobacteria bacterium UBA2541 | reverse complement strand
TAACTACACCATCTGAAAATCCACGTCGCGCTGCGGTATTGATAATCACAGCAGATCGTGGAATGGCTGGTGCGTATTCAAACGCAGCAATCAAAGAGGGCGATCAACTTGTGATGGCACTTCGCGAACGCGGTCTTGCGACCGAGGCATATTTGGTTGGACGCAAAGCCGTTAACTACTACCGTTTCCGCAGCCGCAAAATTGCTGGTTCATGGACCGGCTTCTCGGACAACCCAACTTTTGTTCATGCCAAGGAAGTTTCAGACGCTCTAATCTCTGCATTCCTAGCTGATGCCGAGACTGTTGAAACTGGTGTTGATGAGCTGCATATTGTTTACACTCAATTTAAATCGATGATCACGCAGATACCTGAAGCACGTCGGATGCTCCCACTAGAAGTTGTGGAGTCAGAAGCTACTTCAAGCACACTTCTGCCAATGTATGAATTCGAACCTAATGCAGCGGAGGTATTAAATTCATTATTACCTCGCTACATCGAGGCTCGAGTCTTTAATGCGATGTTGCAATCTGCTGCTTCCGAGCATGCAGCACGCCGTCGTGCAATGAAATCAGCAACTGACAATGCTGATGAGTTAATAAAGTCCTTAACCCGTCTTGCAAATGCAGCCCGTCAAGCTGAAATTACGCAAGAGATTAGTGAAATCGTCGGCGGCGCAGATGCGCTTGCCTCAGCCAGCGCAGGGAGCGAATGATGTCAACAGGCACTAAAACAGGAACAGGTCGCGTAGCACGCGTTATCGGACCGGTTGTGGATATTGAATTCCCAGCCGATTCAATGCCAGCGATCTTCAACGCGTTACATGTTGATGTGACACTCAGTGGTGAGAAGCGCATGCTTACACTCGAAGTGGCACAGCACATTGGCGACAACCTAGTTCGCGCGATTTCGATGCAACCTACCGACGGAATGGTTCGCGGTGCTTCAGTATCAGATACTGGTTCTGCAATCTCAGTTCCAGTTGGTGACGTTACAAAGGGCCACGTATTCAACACACTTGGCGAATCACTAGATGTTCCTACATCTTCACTTGATATTAAAGAGCGTTGGCCAATCCACCGCACAGCACCTGCATTCGATCAACTCGAATCAAAGACTGAAATGTTTGAAACTGGTATCAAAGTTATCGATCTTCTAACCCCATATGTTCGCGGTGGAAAGATTGGTCTCTTCGGTGGTGCTGGTGTTGGTAAGACAGTTTTGATTCAGGAAATGATTTACCGTGTAGCTGAAAACTTCGGTGGTGTATCTGTATTCGCCGGCGTAGGAGAGCGCACCCGTGAAGGAAACGACTTGTTCTTGGAAATGACCGAGACTGGCGTTATCAATAAGACCGCATTGGTCTTCGGCCAGATGGATGAACCACCTGGAACTCGTCTTCGCGTCGCACTTTCAGCGCTAACAATGGCGGAATACTTCCGCGATGTTCAGAAGCAAGATGTGCTTCTATTCATCGATAACATCTTCCGTTTCAC
Organism: Actinobacteria bacterium UBA2541; assembly: GCA_002340925.1. Classification (GTDB taxonomy): domain Bacteria; phylum Actinomycetota; class Actinomycetes; order Nanopelagicales; family Nanopelagicaceae; genus AAA044-D11. The sequence continues at coordinate 363 of DDMR01000061.1, read as the reverse complement.
ACAAGCTGGTTCTGAAGTATCAACACTTCTTGGACGTATGCCATCTGCAGTGGGTTACCAACCAACACTTGCCGATGAAATGGGTCAGCTACAAGAACGTATTACCTCAACACGTGGTCACTCGATTACATCGATGCAGGCAATTTATGTTCCTGCGGATGACATCACCGACCCAGCGCCACACACAACCTTCGCGCACTTGGATGCAACAACAGTGTTGTCTCGTCCAATTTCCGAACTTGGTATTTATCCTGCAGTAGATCCACTTGACTCAACATCACGTATTTTGGATCCACGCTACATCGGCGAGCACCACTTCCGTGTTGCAAACCGGGTAAAGCAGATCCTTCAGCGCTATAAGGA
>DDMR01000025.1:3681-6808 GCA_002340925.1 Actinobacteria bacterium UBA2541 | reverse complement strand
ACTCGAATGGTTTCGAAGAGACCAACACCAAATGGCCAGCGATCACTTTGAAATCCACCAGCTATCGAAAGCAGCCTCGCAGCCTTTAATTCGGTCTCTTCCCATTCGGCCGTCGCATCGCTCGACCAAGTTATTCCCGCACCTGCTCCAAATTTCAATCTCTCACCGTTGCGCCAGAAGATTCGGATTGCAACACTAAGGTTTGCCGATTCACCTTTAATCCAACCAAGCGCTCCACAATATGGCCCACGATCAGTTGGCTCGCTGTCAGCAATAATGTTCATTGCAGATTCTTTGGGAGCCCCGCTAACTGATCCTGGCGCAAGAATTTCCGTGAAGATTTGTGACCAAGTTAATTTATCACGCACTTCTCCGACAACATCAGAAACCAAATGTTCTAGCCCTGGATGTAATTCACTTCTAAATAACTGGGAGACTTTGACGCTTCCTGCTTTGCAGATTCGACCAAAGTCGTTGCGCATGAGATCAACTATCATCACATTTTCAGCTCTGTCCTTATCCGAAAAAGCCGCCCCGGTTTCAGATAACTTGCGTGTTCCTTTTATAGGGCTTGTCTTTATATATGAACCTTCGCGAGTCAAGAAAAGCTCGGGCGACGCAGATGCGATCTCGATGTCAGGCAACCTCAAAAATGAAGCGAAAGGTGCAGGGTTCTTATCCAAAATCTTCGAAAACAAAGGTGCAATCGATATCTTCTTGGATATCTTCGTTGAAAGAATTCGGCAGGCATTTACTTGATAGACATTTCCCAACTTAATCTCTTCACGAATGTTGTTTACATAGTCTTCAAATTCCGGCTGCAGCATTGAACTCTGCCAAACTTCGGAAAGGCCGTTCCACTCCCCGGTCTCCGGAAAACTTGCGCCCCGAACTACCGTTGCAAACTTTGCAAGTAAATATTTACCCTCAAAGGTTGTTGATACCGCCCAGAACCCACCGTCGTTTAGCAAATCCGGATCGCTGGTTACTTCGATTAAATCGGTAGCCAGAACCCCATTCATCCAGAAGAAAGGTCGGTTCAAATCCACGCCCTAACGCTAGATGACCAGAACCGAATCGTCCCGCTTTGGCGCTTGCCCGTTTGGTGCGCTAGATTTGCCCTCTTGATTCTGCAGAAATGTTGAATGTAAGAATGCGGACGTAGCGCAGTTGGTAGCGCGGAACCTTGCCAAGGTTCAGGTCGCCGGTTCGAACCCGGTCGTCCGCTCTGGTGCACTACATGTGACGAAAGCTGCAGGAAAAGATGGTCGGATGGCCGAGAGGCGAGGCTCAGGACTGCAAATCCTGCTACACGGGTTCAAATCCCGTTCCGACCTCCATAATTAACTAACTTAAATTATGGAACTTCTTATAAGTAAGGAATGTCAATGAGTGGGTTAGAGAAATCAGAACGACCTTGGGGTCGTTATGAAGTTCTTCAAGAATCTGCAACGCATAAAGTTAAATGCATCTGGATGAAACCAGGAACCAGACTTTCATATCAGCGTCACAAGCACCGCGCTGAACATTGGTTCATCGTTCAAGGCACAGGCGAAGTGACAATCGATGGCGAAATCTCACAAGTCAAGCCTGGCGACACCGTTGAATTCAAAGTCGGAGTTCTTCACCGTCTGGCTAATACTGGCAAAGATGAAATTATCTTCGTTGAAGTTCAGACTGGAAGCTACTTTGGAGAAGATGACATCGAGCGCTTGGAGGATGACTTCGGTCGCGCATGAAATAGAAGTTGGGTAATATTCCGCATCTTAAGGTTACTTAAGGATCGTTGGCTCAGCGGTAGAGCACCACATTGACATTGTGGGGGTCACTGGTTCGATCCCAGTACGGTCCACGTTTACGACCAGGGGTTTTGCAATTCCTACGCGGTCTAATTATGTAGTTTTTATCTTTTGCCTAACACTTGCCTAACACCCTAACTAATTAACTCCGTTTACTGCTTTAGCGAATTTGCTAGAAGCGGTTTCTGCTTGTTGATCCGAAACGTGAGCAGAGATTGTGGCAATAACCATTGCCCCACGGTGTCCAACTCATTGGGCTACAAGGTGCACATTTATCATTGAAGAAAATTTGAAAAGAAAGTAGTCATTGACACAATTGATGGGATCTACGCGAAAACCCATTATTGCTATCTCAGGCGCTCATGAATCCGCCGTCGACCCGCCAAGTGGATCCAGTCACGAACGACGCCAGTGGACTTGCCAGGAAGAGAATTACCGACGCGACTTCAACCGGCTCACCAAGCCGCCGCATCGGGCTACGGCCAACAAGCGCAGCTATGATGTCGGGATCGGCGCTAGCGATGCCTGTCGCAACCTCCCCTGGTGCAACCGTATTCACCCGAATCCCGTTTCGGCAAAGGTCGACGGCGAGCGAATGTGTAAGCCCAACAACGGCCGCCTTCGACGCGGTATAGGCCGCCGCCCCAGCGGCAGCTGAGAAGGCGCGGGTGGAGGCGACATTGACGATGGCGCCCTGGGTCTTGGTGAGGCTGGTTACACACCCATAGGACAGATGCGCTACGGCATCCAGATTCACTGAATGCGCTCTGCGCCAAAGCTCGCCGTCCCAGGCGGACGGATCAGACGCGCGTTCAAAGACCCCTGCAATGTTGATCAAGATGTCGATCCGAGTCTCCTGCTCAAGGGAGCGGATCAGATTGTTCCGTTGCTGCTCGACGCCAAGATCGCAAATTTCTGTCCGGCATGACGGTGCTCCCGCGGCTAGCACCTCCCGCGCCGTGGCCTCGAGATCGTTCGCGTTGCGGTCTACCAGCACGAGCGCCGCACCATGTTCGGCAAATGCCAACGCGGTCACCCGTCCGATGCCGCGCCCTGCACCCGTCACCACAACCAAGCGACCCTCGAAGAGATCTACCGCAAATCCGTTCATATCTTGTGACTATCTCCTTCGATTCGGTCAAGGAGGATGCCGTGTCCTTGACTTCAAAGGCGAGGCGTTGCACCCACGTGGGCGTTCGAAACAGATGAGCCCGCGCGATGCAAAGCGTAATGGAAAGTTAGCGATACGAAAGCTCGCGGCAACTAGACACGCGAAGAATTGTTTTTCTGGGAATTATCTAATAAACATTGTGGGGGTCACTGGTTCG
>DDMR01000025.1:0-3521 GCA_002340925.1 Actinobacteria bacterium UBA2541 | reverse complement strand
TCGATCCCAGTACGGTCCACGTTAATTTTTAGATATCCCTTCAATTCTTTATGAGTCTCCAGTAAAGTTTTCCGAAGATTATGAATACCAAAAAAGTAACTATGGTGACAGGTGCCGCTTCTGGCATTGGCAGGGCTACGGCTCTCATGTTTGCAGAGCGCGGTCATCACGTGATCTGTACGGATTTGCCACTAACTAAGATCGACGAAATGCAGGCATTGACCGGCGGCATCTGCATCACCGCGGATGTAAGAGTTGAATCCGAAGTTGATGCGCTTTTTAAAGGTGCAGTTGAAAAGTATGGTCGGATTGATGGCGTCGTTAACTGTGCTGGAATTGAAGAGAAATTTATAGACGCTCGTGACATGTCCCTAGAAATCTTCGAACAGACAATGAGCACAAATGTAACTGGATCATTTTTAATTGCTCGCGCAGCTGGTCGCGTAATGGTTCCGCAAGGTTCTGGATCAATTGTCCTGATTGGTTCAATACTTTCTGCAGTTGGATATGGCGGCAATGCCGCATACACCGCGTCAAAAGGTGCAGTTCTTCAGTTAGGTAAAGCTCTTGCAGTTGATTGGTCAAAATTTGGAGTCCGAGTAAATGTGATTGGTCCTGGACCTGTTGCAACACCTATGAGTGCGGAATCCCTCAAAGATCCTGTTCGCAGCGCTTGGATGAAAGAGCGAATCCCAATCGGTAGACCTGCAACTCCAAATGAAATTGCGAATACCTGCGCATTTTTACTATCTGATGAAGCATCATTTATAACAGGAGCATTTATTCCTGTCGATGGTGGATGGCTAGCGCTTTAACTTAAGTAAAATGTTAACTTTTATTTCATTGCTGCAACATTTAAAGCAGCGAGATAACCGAAGGTAACTGCTAAACCGATAGTTGCTCCCCCCGCCCAATAAGCCTGGCCTGATGGAAAGCCTGCACAATTTCCTGCTGCAAATAATCCAGGTATTGGTTGACCGTCACTAGCGCGTAGAACTCGTGCTTCACTATCAATTGCCGGGCCACCTTTTGTATCAAGTGTTCCTGGCGCAAGAATTAAAGCGAAGTATGGTCCTGTTGCATCGAAAGGAAAGAGCGCTGCATTGTTCTGGTTACCTGGACGCGCTGGCCCGTTTCGGAATAATTCGATCGATGATTCACCTCGATGGAAAATTGGATCGGTTCCAGTTGTTGCATGACGATTGAACTCATCAATTGTAACTTTGAGATTCGCTTCAAATTCTGGAGAAATATCTAAGCTGGCCATGTGAACTGGTCCAAGTTCCTGCACGCGACGTCGTATCGCTGCTCCTAATTCTTCTAAGGTTTTACCTTCCACAAGATTTGGGTCGTGTTCACTTGGTGATTTGATTGGATTCCCACTTGTTCCATCAGAGAAATGCACACGAGCAGAATGATCGAAAATCATAAACATTCGTAGGTCCGGGTGCTCTGCCTGCATTGCATCCCAACGTAACATCGACCTTCCAAGTTCGTGATACGGCAACTTCTCATTAACTGTTCGATTGCCATATTTGTTAACCATGACCATGCTGTCGCCACGTAGCGCAAAAATGTTTGTTGTCGTTGATTGTGGATCTCGCACCAAAGCTTCAAGTGGAATTGGCGCTAACCAAGCAGCTGCTGTGTTGTGCAATTTTGCACCGAGGGATGCTCCGATGCGCATGAAATCGCCACGTGACCCTTTAGATGCACCACCGAATCGAACTGGGGTGGACATGTGATCGCTCATAAGTTCTGGACTATGTGTGAATCCACCCGTCGCAAAGAGAACTCCACGCTTTGCATTGACGGTGAATAACTTGCCATTAAAACTTCCGACAACACCTGTTACTCGTCCATCATTTTGAATTACATCTGAGACTCGGTGATTAAAGAATATGTCAACGCCCAAATCTAAAGTTGCATCTCGTAAGTCCAAAACCCACTCGGCACCTGTTAACTGATCAGGGCGGGCACGACCCTTTGAAACAACAACTCGTCCGTAAGGTGCTTTGTCCTCTGGAAGATCAGCAAAATAATCAGGTGCATTCGCTTTTACAACTGGATCTAAAGCGCCAGCTTCTGCGAGTTCTTCAAGCGCTGTACCGGAAACTGAATAGAAAGTATTAAGCATTTTAAACTCATGTTCATCGAGTCCAAAACGTTCGGCATGCGATTGATAGCGTTCCGGAAAAGACAATCGAGCCATATAACGAATTGCATCATCACGATCATCCGTGAATCCGAGTTCACGCATCCAACGATTATTGGGAGACCAAATCCAAGTTCCACTTCTTGCTGTTGTGCCGCCAACAACATCTTCTCCTTCAAGAACAATCACTGATAGCCCTCGACGACGAGCGGTGATTGCTGCTGTTAGACCAGCGGCACCGCTTCCAACAACTACGAAGTCAGCTTCTAATTCGACATCACTTGGAATGCGCTGCTGTTTTTCTTCACTATTGCGCAAGTTTGATGCCCCCTTGGAATTGAGATTCGACCTGTATTAGGATTGCATTTTAATCGCAATTCAAGAATTAAGGTAGATATAACTGAGAGGTGGAGAAAATGATCAAAATTGTCTGGCTTCTCAAAAAGGCGGATCACCTAACGGATGAGCAGTTCAAGAATTGGTGGCTCGAATCGCATGTGCCTGTAGCCCGCACCGCACCAGGTTTACGTAAATATGTTGTGAACTTTGGTCGCATAGATAATCTTGCAGGAAAGCCCACTTTTGAATGTGAGTGGGATGGTGTTGCAGAGCAATGGTTCGATGACGAAGCTGCACTTAATGTTGCTTACTCGAGACAGGTTTCTACCGAAATTCGTGCTGACACAATGGCGCACGTGGCACGCCTTGAGCGAATAATTGTTGAAGAGCTAGAAATCCCAATTAATTAATATTTCCAAATGAGTTCAAATATAAACGATCGCAATTCTGCCTGGGTATCTCAATTCTTAGCTTCTCGCCGATCAACTCGTGATTTTCTTCCGACACCAATCCCGCAAGAAATAATCAATCAGATTTTAACTGACGCCCTTACATCTCCCAGTTGGTCAAATACCAGACCGTTCAAAATTGCAGTGGCTACAGGCGATGTAAGAGATCGGATTAGTGGCGAGTTTCTTTCACGTTGGACTGTGCTTTCAAGAATCATGCGCAAGGGTTTGAAGAATAAGTTGCGCCTTATCTATTCCCGCTATGGATTACCGACTAGCAACCGAACAATTGTTAAACCCTACGTTGCGGAACTTCGACCAAGAGCCCAAAAAGTTGGTAAAGAGCTCTATGAATTATTTGGTGTAAAGCGAGGCGATCGCGATGCCAGAGACAAGCAATGGGGCAAGAACTATTCGTTCTTTGGTGCGCCAGTTGAAATGTTTATCTATATTCATAAAAGTCTTCATGTCTATGCGGCTTCTGATGCAGGGCTCATGATGGAGAACTTGATGTTGTCCGCACATGGTCACGGGCTTGGCACATGTGCACAGGGTGCAGTCAATATCTGGGATGACGT
>DDMR01000075.1:5768-9266 GCA_002340925.1 Actinobacteria bacterium UBA2541 | reverse complement strand
CCAGTTGATAAATTCACAGTAACTAAATAACTCAGCTGCGATATCGCAGCAAAAAGGATGGTCCATGATGCGAGATGCAGTGATTTGCGCAGCTCTGAATCTCGCCAGTCAAACCTAAGACGGATCCTGATATCTGTCTTTGCGATTGCAGGAATCAGAATAAGCGCTTGAGCCATATAACCAACGGTGCAGCCCAGACTTATCCAGATAATTTGAGAATCCGGAATTGTTGCGACAGTTGGTTGAGTCGAATACATCAAGAACCAGCCAAAGACTCCGATAGCTATTAAGTTATTCAAAACTGGGGCCCACATCATTGGCCCAAACTTTCCCTTTGCGTTAGCAACCTGGCTGAGCAGGGCGAAGAGACCCATAAAGAGAATTTGTGGCAGGCAGTAACGCATAAATAAAGTGGTAACTTCGAATTCCGGCCGTCCGATATAACTTGTCGCAAAAATTCCTACCAAGACCGGCGCTATAACAATCGCGAGTATGACTAGACCAGTCAAGAAAACAAAAGTCACAGTTACCAGGCGGGATATAAATGCACTTCCACCGTCGGCGTCACCAGTTGCACGAACTATTTGAGGCACAAAGACCGCAGTAAGAGCGCCACCAATTATTAAGTTATATAAAATATTGGGCATAGTGTTGGCAACATTGAAAGTATCACCCAACAAGGTAGTTCCTAGAACAGCAACTAAAAGTAATCCACGGACTAAACCAGTAATCCGTGAAACTATGGTACCGACAGCCATAATTGTTGATGACTTTAAAAGTGAGTGGTTATTCATCGCTCTTTAACCTGCGCTTCTTCCTAATTCTTCTAAAGCTTTGAATAAGTGCAGATAAAAATAGAACAATGGCAGCCCCAGTTGTTATCCAAGTGGCGATTGGACTTATCACTTGAAGATTAACCGGATAAAACACCGGGTTACCGAGCTGCTTATTCTTCTCTGAAAAAATTCTAACCACCAGAGTACTTTTCCCAGAGGTTACTACTTCAACCGGAATCATTACTTGAATTTTTGATGTTCCGCCAACTTCTTGATCAGCAATATCTCCCACCAGAATTTTTCCATTCAAAGTTTCAACTCTAAATGAAATCTTGGCTGGATTAGAAAAGTCATTTACTAAAGTAATTGGCAAATTCTGTTTTGAAGAGGTTATGGTAAATCGGCCAGGGGCAAGGCGAATTTTCTGTGAGAGAGCATAAGAAGATGAGAGCAGATCAAGAGCCAACGCGCTTCGAACCCTGGTATCTAGATCTGGGTGTAATACCGCAGCGCTCTGTCCTTGAGACCTTTCAGATTCATCCTGGGTCATATAAGAAGTGTTTAGCGCAATAGCTTGCTGGGCCTTTTTATAGGCGGCCGTAGTCGAATTACCTAATTTTGGAGGCGTAGCAGTTGGATAATTTGCCATCTGATTTATCTGACGATTGAGCAGCGCAGTTAATCGAGTAGCCCCATAACTCAAATAGAAATCAGATTTCTCTGGAGATAGTTTTGAAATCCAATACGCTGATGGTGAGCCATATGGAAGAGCACTTACTTGATCGCTTCGAGTAATGGCACTTAGCTGATTCAACCAATTTTTCGCTACATCTCCACCGACGCCATTTTCACCATCCAGCAGAACATAATCTGATGTCATCGCTGTTACTTCTTCAATAAGTTGAGCGTCTATAAACCAAACCCTGTTTCCTCTTGGTGGATTGAAAACTAATTGGCCAAGACGACCACTGTAGGAAAGTAAAGCCGTAAGTTCATCATCAATAAAAACGCCATCGATTTGGCGATGAGTTGGTTCAGTAATCGTTACTGGAACAATTTCAGCGCTTGCAGCCGGCGCACTTAGTAAGAGAAGACTTAGTGCAAATACCGAAACAATTACCTTTCTCATATCGCTAAATCACCAGATTTCGCAATTAATTTCTTCTCATCTGGATATGCAAGTAGTTCAACTATTTCATTTAACGGAAACCAGCCCACATCATCCACTTCAGTCAATTGTGGCGCTAACTTTCCGCCTGTCTCTTTAAACAGATAATGATGGACTGTTTTGTGAATCCGATTTCCACCAGCCATAAACCAGAAATTAATTACGCCAAGTTCTTTGGCAATCTCACTTTCAATTCCGGTCTCTTCTTGAACTTCACGAACTGCAGCTTGTTCTGGAGTTTCACCCTCTTCGATATGCCCCTTGGGAAGTGACCAGAGCAAACGTTCGCGGCTCTGATCTTTTAAATCGCGTCGGCCAATTAATAAACCTTTGGTCCCGGTTGAATCAATTACTAATCCGCCAGCACTAATTTCATCAACGCGTTTTGCATATGGTCTTTTTGGAGCAGCTTTCTTGGCAGCAGGTTTAGGTTGAGAGGTTGGAGAATTATTTAAATTTGGTGGGGTCGGGCCCTTAGGACGTCGTCTCCGACGTTTTTTCCGTTTAGCCTCGCCACCGCCAACAGGCGCCGTGGTCATGGAGCAAGGTTACTGCTCTAGCCTTAGATACTGTGACAACGAACCCGAAAACTATCGCCGCTGACCTCGCGATCTCTGCGCTATCAAGCAAGCCACTTGCATCCCAACTGGCCAAGAAGTTTGCGAAAGCTGGATTCACTCTGGCTTTGGTCGGCGGACCGGTCCGCGACGCGATTCTGGGCCGTCTTGGAAATGATTTAGATTTCACAACTAATGCCAGACCCGATGAAACCAAATCAATAATTAAAAAAGATGCAGATTCAATTTGGGAAACTGGTCGAGAATTCGGAACCATAGCCGCACAATTTGGTGATGTAACTGTTGAAATTACAACTTACCGAAGCGAAAAGTATGAAGCAGAGAGCCGAAATCCAGAAGTAAATTTTGGTGACAATATTGAAGGTGATTTACTACGAAGAGACTTCACAGTAAATGCCATGGCGCTCGAACTCACAACCACACCTCCAACATTTATTGATAATTATGATGGAGTAAATGATTTAGCTCGGAAAGTTTTGCGAACTCCAGGAACTCCAGAGAATTCTTTCTCAGATGATCCACTACGAATGATGCGGGCCGCAAGATTTGCAGCGCAACTCGGCTTTAATGTTGATTCAGCAATAATTGTTGCAATAAAAGAGATGGCCGGCCGCATTGAAATAATCTCTGCAGAGCGCATCCGAGATGAATTCGTTAAATTGATAATGTCAGAAAATCCAAGAATTGGAATTGCCCTACTTGTCGATACTGGCTTGGCAGATTTCGTCATTCCCGAAATCCCAAAGTTAAAGTTAGAGATTGACGAACACCATCACCATAAAGATGTTTATGAACACACACTCAAAGTTTTAGAGCAGGCGATTTCTTTAGAAGAGCGATTGAATGGACCAAACCTAGTCATTCGGTTAGCAGCGCTATTGCACGATATTGGGAAACCAAAAACTCGAGAACTAATTCCAGGTGGCGGGGTTTCATTTCATCACCACGAAGTTGTTGGCGCCCGAATGGCTAAAGA
>DDMR01000075.1:2205-5565 GCA_002340925.1 Actinobacteria bacterium UBA2541 | reverse complement strand
ACTGGTGAATGGACCGATTCAGCAGTTCGGCGTTATATCCGAGATGCAGAGCACCAGTTAGATCATCTGCATGTATTAACCAGAGCTGATTGCACTACTAGGAATCAACGTAAAGCCGAGAGCCTTGCGCAAACTTATGATTCGCTAGAAGAGCGAATTTTGAAACTTATGGCAGAAGAAGAGCTAGAGAAAATCCGGCCTGATTTAGATGGTTTAGAAATCATGGCTATTCTAGGAATTTCACCATCACCAATTGTTGGTCGCGCCTATCAATACTTATTAGATTTAAGAATGGATCGCGGACCACTTGGTCCAGATGTCGCAAAAGCAGAACTGCTTAAGTGGTGGAGCGAGAATCAGTCGAAAATTTAGATTTTCGCAGTAATACCAGTGCAGCGAGTGTGTATGAAATCGCAATCAGCCAAGGCAGAACTAAAGAGACACCACTTGGCGGCAGGGTCAGCGCAGCAATCATTGCGCCAGAAACTATTGCACCATTTACAGCAACATCATAAAAAGCAAATATTCGCCCACGAAACTCATCAACAATCTTGGACTGGACCAAAGCATCATTTGTGATTTTGTAACTTTGACCAAAACCCCCGACAAAAAATGCTGTCAAAATCATCATGAATTCATTTGGAAAGAGACCAAAAACTATCAGGAAACCAATTGGAGCAATCATAGAAATTCGCATCCATTTGTGCCGACCAAACTTGGCGACGCCATAAGGTCCAGCAAGCGCACCCAAGCCAATTCCAATTCCAGCAATCGCTAAGGCATAAGCAAAACCCCTTAGACCAGCATCGGGGTCGCTTGGATCATTAAATGTATTTCGCTCTAATAAGAGTGCCATCAAAGTAAGTGCTGTGATTCCACCTCGCTGAACACCAGTCCCAAAAATTCCGCGCAAAGCATCGCCATGTTTTCTTAAGGCGCTAAACCCTTGTAATACCTCACCGAAACCACGAACCTCCTGTGGAACTTCATGATCTTGTGGACCAATTTCAGATTTACCCAAACGCGAGGCAAAGATTGCAGCGAGCATATATCCACCAGCGCTAATTAAAATCAGAACGCCATCAACAAAGTCACCAGCATCTGTTAAATCCAAGGCGTTTTTAACTGCAATTCCAAGCCCACCGCCGATAACAACAGAAATTGTTCCGCCAGTAACAGCTAAGGCATTTGCCGAAACTAAAACCTTTTTACTAACCATCAATGGAAGACCGGCTGATAGCCCCGCAAGGATTAAGCGATTCGCACCAAAAGAGAGCAGAACAAAGAGAGTTAACACAATTCCAGTCGAACCTTTGTAAATCAGGTAAGCGATAATTAAGAGATCGAGCGAGCGAAATAAATTAGCAAATTGAACTACTCGTTTTCGGCTAAACCGATCTAGGAAAATTCCAACATACGGACCAACAATTGAATATGGAAGTAGAACTACAGCAAAAGCCAGCGCTGCTTTGAAGGCATCTGGCTGGCGCTCTGGTGAAAACAAAATAAAGGATGCCAGTGCCGACTGAAACATTCCATCAGTAAGTTGTCCAGTCCACCTAACCCGGAGCAATTTAGGAAGTGAGCCAAACCGAGCTATTAGCTTCATAGCGCAAAGCGTAATCACCAAAGTTGGATTATTCTTAGCCATTATGTGGTCGCGCCGAGATAACATCGATTATTCACTTGATCGTCGCTCAACCTTGCTTGCACTCTTCCGTGGTTCATCTTCCGCAATGGATGCATGTGATGCAGATCCATATTTAAAGCGCGCAGCAAAGCATCATGGTGAAATTACCTCTAGATCTTGTCCGGTCTGTAAAAAAGTAGAGATTCGAGAATTGCGTTACGCATTTGGGGATCAACTTGGACAATATTCAGGGCGGATTAAATCCCTATCCGAATTAGATGAGATGCAGAATGAATATGGTGAATTCCGGGTTTATACCGTTGAAGTTTGTTTGGAGTGCGGGTGGAACCACCTTATTTATTCATTTCTGTTGGGAGATGGTCGAACTCGAAAAGTGCCACGAAAGGTGCACACCCTTGAAGATGACGACTGGAAACCAGCCCGTGAATTAAAGAGCTGGCATCTTCATGAGAAATCCCTAAGAGGTCGTTAATTTTAAGATTTGGAAGGTAACCTTAAGTAATGAAGATTTTGCAGGGAAAACTATTCAAAATAGGTGTTTTCACTATTGGGGGCGGTTTCATCCTTGGAGTTCTCGGATTTGCCTATGCTTACTTTTCCGTAAGCATTCCTGATCCAAATGCATTTGTTAATAGTCAGTCAACAATTATTCAATATGCGGATGGTAAAGAAATCGGCCGGCTCGGTTCTGAAAATCGACAAGTTGTAAAGCTCGCAAACGTTCCACTTCATGTCCGCCAAGCTGTAATGGCGGCGGAAGATCGCAATTTCTACACTCAGAGCGCAGTAAGCCCAATAGGAATCGCCCGGGCATTTTTCAACAACTTAAAATCTGGTTCACTGAATGCTCAAGGTGGGTCGACGATTACCCAACAATATGCAAAAACTGCATTCCTAACCCCAGAGCGAACAATTACAAGAAAAGTAAAAGAGCTTATTATTGCTATGAAGCTGCAGAACCAGATGTCGAAAGATGATATCTTAGAAAGTTATTTAAACACAATTTATTTTGGCCGTGGTTCATATGGAATTCAAACTGCTTCTGAAGTTTATTTCAGCAAGAGCGTAAGCCAAGTATCAATTTCAGAGGCTGCGATCTTGGCAAGTATTCTGCGATCACCAGGTTATTACGATCCTTCATATGGCAAAGAGAACACCGCAAGGTTAAAAGCGCGTTGGCAATATGTAATAGATGGAATGGTTTCAAAGGAGTGGTTGACCGCCGATGATGCGGCAAAATTAAAGTATCCAGCAATTCGGGAACGTGTAACTTCAGGAGCGCTTGCCGGTCCTAAAGGTTATGTAATGTCTTGGGTAGTTCGGGAATTAGAAAAATTAGGATTTACCGAGTCACAATTACAAACTGGTGGATATGTAATTAAAACAACGCTTCTACGCAAAAACCAAGAAGCATCGGTCCGGGCTATGGATTCACGCGGTCCAAAGAACACCCCTGAGAATTTTAATCAAGCCCTAGTTTCAATTAGGCCAGGCACTGGTGAAATTGTCGCCCTCTACGGCGGAAAAGATTACTTAGTAAAACAATTAAATGGCGCAACACAGTCAATTACCCAAGCCGGATCTAGTTTTAAACCATTTGCTTTAGTTGCAGCCCTAGAGCAGGGAATTCCGCTTTCTTCTGTGTGGAGCGGAAGTTCCCCGCAAGTATTTGATGATGTAGGCAAGCCATATCCAGTCTTTAATTACAA
>DDMR01000075.1:0-2041 GCA_002340925.1 Actinobacteria bacterium UBA2541 | reverse complement strand
GGAATTCCTAATTCAGTTGCACTCATGCCAACCCCATCGATATCTCTTGGCGTTTCATCCCCTCATGTAATTGATATGGCTGCGGCATATGCAACTTTTGCCGCGAATGGGATTTATGCAACCCCATTTCTAATTAAAGAAGTATTGGGATCAAATAAGGGTGTTCTCTATGAAGGAAAAATTCAAGCGCAGCAAGTATTTCAACCTGATGTGATGGCAGATTTAACTTACGCACTTGCCCAAGGTACAAAATCTGGAACCGGTGTTGCAGCAGCAAGTGGTGTGAGAAGGCCGATAGCCGGAAAGACGGGAACAACAACTGACAATGCATCAGCTTGGTTCAATGGTTACACCCCAGAGTTTGCAACAACAGTCACAATGTTCATGGATAATGCAACCCAATCACTAAATGGAATTGGTGGAAATTTCGCGTTCACGGGCGGATCCTTCCCAGCACAAGTTTGGAACACATATACAAAGCTTGCTCAAAAGGGAATGCCCGCGACCCAATTCCCAGAGCCAGCATATGTCGGCGGCGCTGATCCAGTTTCATATTTGGAAGCAGTCCCAACTCTTGATCCAGAGCTTGCCGGAAAGTATGAATCTGGGGCTACAAAGAAGAAGAAACTCGCAGCAAGGCAATGAAATTAATTGCGAAGAGCGCAGTTCTTCTCGCAATCATCGCAGCCCTGCTTTCATTTATTAAATTTGATTACTGTAGATCAAATGGGTGGATACCTCCCGGTGATTACATTCACGCTTGTTATTCAGATTTTCCAGCACTTTTCGGTGCGCGTGGATTAATAACAAATAGTTGGCCGTACAGCAGCGCAACCAACGCAGTTGAGTATCCACCAGTAACTGGTTTGATCATGTGGGTAACCTCCTTCTTAGTTGGCGATGGTGAAGATAAATTTGTAAAATATTTTGATATTAATGCTCTGCTAGTTGCACTGCTCTTTATTGCAACAGTAGTTTTTTTGAAGAAATTAAAGCCAGAGCTCTGGTATCTACTTCCAATTGCACCAGCAGTTGTCGCATCCTTATATATAAATTGGGATATCTGGGCAGTGATAAGTGCGCTCGCCGCAATTTATTTCTTTGATATTGGAAAATATCACAAGAGCGCAATAGCACTTGGATTATCGATTGCAACAAAATTCTTTCCGATAGTTTTATTGTTGCCAATAGCCTTAATCTTGATCAGAAAATCAAAGATCAGAGAGCTAGTTCTCTACTCTTCCATCACCTTTACAACTTGGTTACTAATTAATTTGCCATTCATTATTACTACCCCTACAGGGTGGTGGAGATTCTTTAAATTGAACTCTGAACGAGCTGCAGATTGGGGATCAATCTGGCACGCTTTAGAAATTTTCGGATTAAATATTAAGCATTTGAATATGATTTCACTCATCGTATTTGCGGTGGGCGCACTTGCCTTCACATTATTTGTTTATGGGATTCCAGAAGTTCCAAAGTTGGCCACAATCGCCTTTTTTATAGTTGCCATCTTTGTAACTGCCAGCAAGGTCTATTCACCGCAATATGTTCTCTGGTTAACACCGCTCGCAATTCTTGCAATGATAGATAAGAGAGATCGTTTCGATTTCTGGGTCTGGCAATTTGCGGAATTGATTTATCACTTTGCAATTTGGCAATACCTGGCCGAAGTCTCGGGCACCAACTTCGCTATCCCCGCCTGGGCCTATGCGGTCGCCATTGTGCTTCGAGTTGGCGCCCTGACCTGGTTCTGCCTGCGCCTTATGCGTAGGTCCACACCAAAATTTGGTCCACAGAACCTTGAATTTTTATCTGGCGTCGGACAGGGTTACGCTTAGCCTTCCTTCAAGAGAGCCACACCCGTGGATTTCGCGAAGGAGCAATAACCCTCCTGCCGCGGAAATTCCGTGGCCGCTTTAGTCCAGAGGAGGTGGGGTTAACTTATGCGTAGATATGAACTCATGGTCATTCTCGATCCTGAATTAGAAGAACGCACAGTCGCACCAAGTCTTGAGACATATCTCAAGATCATCAAGGA
>DDMR01000049.1:6465-7137 GCA_002340925.1 Actinobacteria bacterium UBA2541 | reverse complement strand
TCAAATCCCTCATCCTCCGCCAGCTTTCATACTAATTAGCCTGGAACCACTGCCTAATAACTTTTCGTACAACTTCGGACATCCACCAACCTTTGTTGGGCTTTAAATCTCTACGCCGATGTATTTGGTTTCTAGGAATTCGTAGATTCCAGCGAAGCCACCTTCGCGACCAAGGCCGCTCTGCTTCACGCCACCGAACGGCGCAGCTGGATCCGAAATAACTCCGCGATTAATTGCAACCATTCCAGATTCGATTGCTTCAGCAGTTTTAATTGCACGCTTTAGGTCGCTGGAATAAACGTAACTAATCAAGCCGTATTCGGTTGCATTCGCCAATTCGATTGCTTCAGCATCGCCATCAAAAGTAACGATTGGTGCGACTGGACCAAAGACTTCATTATCCAAAATTGGGTTTGTTTTATCAACAGTTACAACTGTTGCGGGATAGAAAGCACCAGCACCTTCCGGAGTAGTGCCACCAAGTATCAATTTTCCGCCAGCTTTTACTGCTGCTGAAACTAGATCTGCAATCTTGTTACGTTCCTTGATTGAAACACTGGCACCAAGATGTGCGCCATCTTCTAGACCAGGAGCAAGCTTTAGGGCGCCCATTGCTTTTGCAAACTTTGTTGTAAATTCGTCAGCAACGCTCTTGGCAACAATGAATCGGTT
>DDMR01000049.1:1814-6309 GCA_002340925.1 Actinobacteria bacterium UBA2541 | reverse complement strand
AGCTCCATTGATGTGCGAAGCACGTTATCGGCTGACTCTTTGAGAAGTGTGCGACCAACTTCGGTTGAACCAGTGAAAGATAAATTACGCACTCGTGGATCGTGCAGCATCTTTGAAATCATTGGTCCGGTCTTTGAAGGTAGAATGAAATTGACTACACCTTTTGGAACTCCAGCACGTTCTAGAATTTCAATAATTGCGAGCGCAGTAAGTGGGGTCTCACTTGCTGGTTTTAAAATAACTGTGCAACCTGCGGCGAGCGCTGGCCCAATTTTTCGAGTCGCCATTGCTGCCGGGAAATTCCATGGTGTGATTAAAAGTGAGACACCAATTGGTTGGTGTGTAACGAGAATTCTTTTATCTCCGGAAGGTGCTTGGCGATAATCGCCAGGTGTGCGAACTGCTTCTTCGGCAAACCAGCGGAAAAATTCTGCGGCATAAGTAATTTCACCTTTGGCATCTGAGAAAACTTTTCCATTCTCCATTGAAACTATTTTTGCCAAGTGATCGGCTTCAGCAATCATCAATTCAAAAGCTTTGCGCAAGATTTCACTTCGAACCCGAGGAGCGGTTTTTGACCAAGTTTTGAAGGCGTTGTGCGCTGCGGTGACTGCGGCATCGCAATGAGCCTCGCCTGCGGTCGCAACTTCAGCGATTACATTTCCGGTGCTGGGATCGGTTACTGGCAGGGTGCCATCGCCTTTTACCCATGCGCCATCAATATAAAGGTCGGTTTTTAATTGCATGCGGCAAGCATACGCCTCGATTGCGAAGTAAAATTAATTCCAGTGAACCGCAGAATTCCCCGATAACTAGGAAGAGTGGCTGTGCCAAAGTCTTGGACTGATGACGCCCCAGAACCGATGGTTCTACAGGAGCATGCACATTTAGCAGACCCGATTTCATATCGAATCAAGCGCCGGCTTTTAGGTAACCCAATCAATCGCCATTCTCTGGCTGATCAACGACTTTCTAAAAAGTCTGCCTTTGGAATTCTCTCCTCTGATTGCATCTCATCTTCTGCTTACGGCGGCGAACAAATATTGGTTGCACTTATTCCAGCTTTTGGATTAGCAGCATTTGCAATATTTCCGCCAATGGTGGCAATTATTCTTGCCATGCTTCTTATTATCACCTTTTCGTATCGAGATGTGATTGCAACTTATACAAGAACTGGTAGCGCTTATGTTGTTGCAAAAGAGAACTTTGGAACCAAAGTTTCGTTAGTGGCAGCTATTGAATTAATGTTTGGTTACATCATTACGGTAGCAATTCAGGCTGCTGCTGGTGTGGCAGCAATAATTTCAGCGTTTCCAGAACTCTCTGATTTTAAAGTTCAGATAACTCTTGCTGTAGTAATTCTCTTAACATTTGTGAATTTACGTGGCGTTAAAGATGCCGGTCTAATTTTTGTTCTGCCCTCTTATTTATTTATGTTCTCTATGTTCACTGTATTTGGTTTTGGTATTTATCGGCATATAAATGGCACTCTGCCAAACTATGCGACTCGGAGCGAGGGCCTGCTGCCACTTGGCGAATCACAAGGTTTGATTTCACTTGCTGCTGGTCTACTAATATTAAAAGCATTTGCTAATGGAAGCGCATCTCTTACTGGGTTGGAAGCGGTATCTGATTCTGTTCCACTCTTTAAAAGTCCAGAACATAAGAATGCTCGCACAACTCTTGCGCTTATGGCACTTACTTTAGGAACGTTGATTACCGGAATTGCCTGGTTGGCTCAGAAAACAACTGCNNGAAGGAACTCCAACGGTTATCTCTTTAGTTGCAAAAGCAGCTCTTGGAGATAGCGCATTTGGAAACATCTTCTTCTATGTTGTCCAAGCAGGTACCACATTTATTCTCTTTGCTGGAGCTAATACTTGCTATAACGCATTTCCAAACCTTGTCAGCATGGTTGCAAAAGATGGCTTCCTGCCAAAGCGTTTAACCCAACGTGGCCATCGATTGGCCTTCTCAAATGGCATCATTTTTATTACCGGTGGCGCATCAATACTGGTGATTGTTTCCGGGGCAAGCATCACAGCGTTGGCAGCAATTTATGCCTTGGCTGTCTTCGTTGGATTTGCGATTACTGGATTAGGAATGGCAAGAAAAACTATGCGGGAAAAAGTAAGTGGCAGCCGTAAGGATCTCTTACGACTAGCTCTTCATTCCCTCTCTGGAGGCATCGCACTAATTACTGTTGTTATTCTCTCTGCAGTAAAGTTTTTTGAAGGAACCTGGATTGTTGTTATCGGAACGCCAATAGTTGCTGCACTTATGCTTAATTTTAATCGCCAATATATGCGTGAAAGAGAAGCTCTTCTTCTTACCGCTTCACATCAGAGAGCGACATCAATTACCCGCCATGATGTTAGCGTCCTTGTTGACAATCTAGATTTAGCAACAATTGGTGCAATTAGATATGCCCGATCTTTAAATCCTAGACACTTGAATGCAGTTCACTTTGTTATTGATGATAGATGGGCAGAAACAATTAGTGCGGGATGGGCAGAGAACGCTGCAGTAAGCGATGTTCCGCTGATTCTGATTGATTGTCCGGATCGTAGACTTCCAAATGCGGCAGTTGATTATGCAATCCGATCTACTGAAAATAATGGCGTTGAATTAACTTTGCTATTGCCTCGGCGCTCATATTCGCGCTTTTTAGGGCGAATCTTGCACGATCAGACCGCTGAAACTATTGCCGCACCAATCTCGCAATTAGAGCGAGTTGTAGCAACCATTGTTCCTTTTGACGTCGAACGTATTTTGGATGGTGGGCCGCGGCGCAATGCGTTGGTTGCTCCAAACGAACCTGCGCGCGAAGTGAAGAAGGTTGCTGTGGCGAAAACCCAGAACGCTGAAACAGCACCGGTTGGTCATTACAACGAAAATATTCTGCCGATTTCAAATGCAACCTGGCGTAGGCGAGCTCATGTTCGTGGCCAAGTAACCGCAATTAGAACTGCGCCTTCAGGTGGTGCACCAAAAGTTGAAGTAGAAATTTGGGATTCAACTGGTGGCATCACATTGCAATTCTTAGGGCGTCGTGAAATTGCGGGACTTGAAGTTGGTTCAACACTTTGCGCCGAAGGTATGGTGGGTGAAACTGAAGGATCACTTACGATTCTAAATCCATCTTATGAAATAGTTATTTAATTACTTTCTAATAAATAGCAGACGCGCGACTATTAATCCGATTGGTAATCCAATCAATTGGGCAATCATATAAATCCATGCCGAATTAAGAGTCAGCCCGGCAAAGGTATCGCTCCAGATTCGGGCAAAGGTAACTGCCGGATTTGCAAAGACAAATGATGAGGTTGCGTAGAACGCGGTTGTTATCCAGGCTGGAATAATAAAGGGTGCAAGATTTGTTCGCTTCTGATCTGTTAGCACATGAATAATCATGATTAATCCAGCAGTTGCAAATATTTCGCTGATAAATAAATTTGTTCCGGTGCGCTCATTTTGAGATTGAAAAATTGCTGGTTTGTTGAAAATTACATTTGCGAATACTGTGCCAGAAAATCCACCAGCGAATTGGGCGAAGATATAAGCAACAGCGCGCTTTGCATCAATTCGATTCTTAAACAATTCTCCGAGCGTGACGACTGGATTAAAATAGGCACCGCTAATTGGGCCCATCAGAGTGATGATTAGGTAGAGCATCGAAACTGTCGAAATCGCATTTATTGTTAATTGAACGCCCACATCTTGACTCAGATTGGTAGCCATAATCCCGGAGCCAACTACCGCTAAAAGTAGAAGCGCTGTGCCTAGGAAT
Source organism: Actinobacteria bacterium UBA2541 (assembly GCA_002340925.1). Taxonomy (GTDB): domain Bacteria; phylum Actinomycetota; class Actinomycetes; order Nanopelagicales; family Nanopelagicaceae; genus AAA044-D11. Next base: position 2,519 of record DDMR01000049.1, on the reverse strand, counting down.
TCTGCAAATACTTTCTGTAGTTTCACAGGCTGCAATTTAGTGGAAAGATATGGCCCATCTAGATTTAGCCACGTGAACAATTAGCGAACAAGTCAGGAGGGAAGCTGAAATGTCTAAATCGTCATTGGCATTTAAAGTTTTTGCGCTCTCCGATCTTGGATTAGTTCGTGAAGGCAACGAAGATTCTGGAATGGTTTCTTCTGAGTTAGTTGCAGTCGCAGATGGCATGGGTGGACATGCTGGTGGGGAAGTTGCATCAAAAATTGCTATCTCTGCACTTACTGCAAAAAGGATTGATGTGGCTTCGCTCTTAGCTGTTACTAAAGAGATTGATTTAGCTATTTTAGATCGCTCAAACGCACAGCCAGAACTTGCAGGCATGGGAACCACTCTCACAGCGCTGTATTTAACTGAGAGTTCGGTTGGACTTTTACATGTTGGGGACTCTCGATGTTATGCATTTACTGATGGCAAATTAAATCAATTAAGTATCGATCACACAGTTATGCAGGAACTAATTGACCAAGGACGAATTACCCCGGATGAAGCAGTTAATCATCCACAACGCTCACTCTTAACTCATGCATTAATGGGAGATTCTGGATTCGAGCCTTCAGTTCAACTTTATCCAGTAAAGCTTGGTGATCAATTTCTTCTCTGTAGCGATGGCTTGACTGGGGTTTTATCCGACTTAGAAATTACCAA
>DDMR01000049.1:922-1657 GCA_002340925.1 Actinobacteria bacterium UBA2541 | reverse complement strand
GGCGCTCCTGACAATGTAACTGTGCTTTGGGTAGAAGTAGTTTTGGAAGAAGATGCCAGCTCTACCGCGCTGATCGGGGCGGCGAATGCTTAAGGTCTTTGGAAATCGTTATGCGATTGGCGAAATGATTGGCACTGGCGGAATGGCCGATGTTTATATTGGAGAGGACCAGAGACTTTCGCGCAAAGTTGCGGTGAAAGTATTGCGAAGTGATTTAGCACGAGATCCCTCCTTTGTTGCGAGATTTAGAAAAGAGGCGCTTGCTGCTGCTGGCTTAAATCACCCGGGAATAGTTGCGGTTTATGACTCTGGTGAAGAGGGCGCTAATTCATACATAGTTATGGAGCTTGTGAATGGGCACACGCTTCGAGAAGAGATTCAAAAATCCACCGCAATTTCAGTTGAACGTGCACTGGAAATAATCGAAGGTGTCTTAACCGCTCTTTCTTATTCGCATTCAAATGGAATTATTCATCGCGATATCAAGCCCGGGAACATAATGTTGACCGATGCTGGCGATGTGAAAGTAATGGACTTCGGAATCGCTCGCGCTATGGATGATATTGGTGCGACTATGACGAGCACTTGGAACGTTGTCGGAACTGCTCAGTATTTATCACCTGAACAAGCAACTGGTGAAACTGCAGATTTAAGAAGTGATATTTATTCGGTTGGTTGTCTTCTATATGAATTAGTCGCTGGGAAACCACCATTTACCGGTGATACTCCGGTTGC
>DDMR01000049.1:0-793 GCA_002340925.1 Actinobacteria bacterium UBA2541 | reverse complement strand
GCGCTGGCAAAGAATCCAGAGGATCGCTATCAAAGTGCAGAGATGATGTTGGCTGATATCCGAAGAGCAAGTCGCGGGCAGGATGTAACAACAAAAATCCGACGAATCGTTCCACGTCGTAATTTTCTAATCATGGGCGGCGCTGCTTCGGTATTTATCCTCTTAATTGCCTTTGCGCTAAATTCTTTTAATTCAAGTACGCCAGCGCCTTCGCTACAAATTCCCAATGTAGTTGGGTTAACTCAGGCCGAAGCGGAAGAATTGTTAGCTGGCTATACCGTAAATATTCAGCGGGCACCGGATTCTAGAATTCCTGAAGATCGAATTGCTTCTCAACTTCCACCTGCAGAAACGCGGGCGCCCAAGGGAAGCAGCGTCACACTAACTATTTCTGATGGTCCTGGAGACACAACTATTCCCACAACTATTGTTGGAATGAGCCTAGAAGAGGCTAGGAGCGCCCTTTCTGCAGCTGGCTTATTAGTGGCACGAATAATTCCGGTTGATTCAACTTCTAGAACTGGAACCGTTCTAAAAATTACACCAGATGCCGGATCAATTCTCAGAGCAGGCAGTGGCGTTGAATTGGAAATCGCCAGTGGAAGTTTGAAGGTTCCTGCGTTATTAGATTTAACCGGTATTGAAGCTCAAACAATTCTTATTCAAGCAGGTTTTGCAGTTAAAGAAATTACTGCTTATGACGAGAGCAAGCCGGAGGGTGTTGTTCTAGCTCAGGCACCTGCAGCAGGAACAACGCTAATTATTGGCTCTGATGTTGCAATAACGGTTAATA
>DDMR01000103.1:6467-12170 GCA_002340925.1 Actinobacteria bacterium UBA2541 | reverse complement strand
GGAACAAAGAGTGCGCGATGTCCGGCAGCTTTTAACTCCGCCTCGTAAGCCTTACCCTTTTCAACATTTAAATCACAGAAGGAAACTTTGGCGCCAGCATCAGCCACATCCTGCACCACTGCGCGACCAATACCGTCTGCGCCACCTGTAACAAATATATGTTGATCTTTTAATTTCACCCTTGAACTACTTTCCCCGTGCAGTTGCTATTGCGCCCTTGAATTCTGCTACCCGGTTTGGAATCTCGGCAACCCCACCAGAAGTTAACTTTCCACCTACTCCAAAACCGGTAACGCCAGCGGCAATCCAATCCGGAATCGTTTCAACACTTATGCCACCTGTTGCCATCCAATTCAGACCAGGAAATGGTTCACATACCGCCTTTAGATAATTTGGACCGAGTGCGGATGCTGGGAAAAATTTCAGGATATCTGCGCCATATCGAAGTGCATCTGCAACATCTGTAGGCGATGCAACGCCAGGTATCGATATCAGGCCAGCTTGTTTTGTTACTTCAATAACTTCTTGAGAAACATGTGGTGAGATTACAAACTTGGCACCTGCATCCTTGCCAGATAAGACATGGGCGCGATTCATTGCAGTTCCTAGACCGACATGGACGCCAGTTTTTGAAGCAAACTCTTCAATCAAATCAAATACCGCAGGGGTCGTAGTTGTAAATTCAATTACATCAACACCTGCTGCAATTAACGCAGTGGCCGCAGCCCGCGCATCATCTGCAGTCTTGGTTCGGATAATGGCAACTAGACCAGATTCAAATGTAAGTTCGTTAGCCATTTAATCCCCCACTCTTTAAAATTCCCTTTTCACCAGTAATCATAAGGGCCCAATCGCCTCGGGTAGCTGCCACGGCTGCGCCACATTTGCTCCCCTGTGCAATCGCATCTTCAATTGAAAGCCCACCAATCAATCCGGAAATCGTGCCAGATATAAATGCGTCTCCAGACCCAACAGGATCCACCAACTTAACCTTTACTGGCGTGAAGTTAAATCTTCTGCCCTCATGCAAAATCCGCATCTCCTCGGGGCCGGCGGTCATGATTACAGTTTTGACACCGAGCGCCGCAACGGTTGCTAAGTTTTCTTCTGGATCTTTAGAACCAAAAATAACTTCGTATTCATCAACCCCGCCGCTTACTACATCTAAATCTTTGATTATTGATTTAAGCGCTGCACTTGCCTCTTCTTCACTCCAGAGTTTCTTTCGGAAATTTAGATCAAAACTGGCGCCCACCTTATTTTTACGAGCAATCTCAAGTGCGCGAACTACCGCTTCTTTACTGCTCTGGGAGATTGCAACACTGATGCCAGTTACATGTAGCCATTTGGATTTAGCTATTACATCTTCATCTAAATCAGCAGGCGAAAATGTTGAACCAGCGCTGCTGCGGCGTAGATAAGTATTTACAAAGGGTTGGGTGCCACCATGATTTCTTACAAGCGCGCCGGTGTAATTGTCACAGCGCAGAAAATGATCGGTCTTTAACCCCACTTCTGCGAATTTAACTTTAACTGCATCGCCTAATTCATCAGGGCCAAGTTTTGTTTGGAAGTAAACATCAAGCCCTAATTGATGAGCCGCAACTGCGACATTGGCTTCAGTCCCGGCCGCTGAAAAAGCATAAGTATCTGCGGTTAATACCGAATCGGTATCGACTGTCATGAACAGTGCGAGTGATTCACCAAAGGTATAGAGATCACTCATTAATAAGTTGCCCGACCGCCTGAAACATCGAAGGTGAAGCCGGTAGTAAATGAACAAGCTTTAGATGCCGCGAATGCAATTATTTCTGCGACTTCACTGGGTTCGCCAAGTCGGCCAACTGGAATCTTGGAAACCATGTAAGCCTGAACATCTGGTGCCACAGTTTCGTTGATTGGTGTGCGAATTACCGCGGGGGCAACAGCATTAATTGTGATTCCAAAAGTCGCGCACTCTTTAGCAACTCCTTTAACAAAACCAATTACGCCAGCCTTTGAAGAGTTATATGCGGCCATACCAGGATTGCCCTCTTTGCCGGCAATTGAAGCCAGATGAACAATGCGGCCATACTTATGTGCCTTCATCGATGGCAACAACTCTTGGGTAAGCCAAACCGTTCCGAATAAATTTATTTCAATAGTTTTCTGGAATGCGGCCCAATCAACTTCTTCGACTGGCTTTCCAGTTGGTCCAGAAATTCCGGCAGAATTTGCGAGCGCATGAATCTGTCCATGCTCGGCCAAGATTTCAGCTACAACCTTCTTAATTCCGGCTTGTGAAGAGACATCCAAAACCTTATAACTTGCCTTGCCACCTGCAGCAGAAATTTCGGAGACTGCAGTTTTTAGACCGTCCTCATTTAGATCTAATAGGACAACAGTTGCTTCTCTGGCTGCAATTAATTCGGCAGCAGCTTTACCGATTCCGCTTGCGCCACCTGTCACTAATACGACTTGTCCGGTGAAACTTGTTAAGTTTGAAGCGGTCATTGGTTCCAAATCTCCATCTCGTTATTCCCAATATTCCCAATTATTGAAATAATTTGCTAAACCGATAGTAGTCCAACAGCCTCATCGTTTATAGTGCCCGTATGAGTTATGACATAAATCTTAAACTTTGGGACGAACGGGCATGTCATGTTGGTGAAGGGCCGGTAGCGATTGGTCTGGGTAACTCCGAAGTTTTATGGGTCGATATTTATGGCAAGAAAGTTCATCGCAGAAATCTTGAAACTGGTATGACAAGTTCTTATGAAATGCCTGAGGAAGTTTCATTTGTGATTCCAGCAGTCGATGGTTCAGAACTTTTAGGAACCGCAAATGGTCCAGTCCGCAGAATGCCTGATGGATCAATACAAAAGTTGCCAACCCGCTTTGATGCAGATGGTGCTAACGCCACATTTAAAAATCGTTGGAACGATGCGAAGGTTGCGCCAGATGGTCACTTATTTTTAGGGAGCATGCCTTACGACTGGTCTGAACATCCAAATGCATGTGGGTTGTATCGCCTAGATAAAACTGGAAAAGAATTAACCCGAGTTCTAGATGGCGTCTGGCTCAGCAATGGACTTGCTTGGTCGAAAGATGGCAAGACCATGTTTTATATCGACACCATGGCTAAATCGATCGACACCTTTGATTATGCAGATGGTCAGATTTCAAATCGTAAAGTGTGCTGGCGCTTAACCGATGATTCACAAGGATTGCCAGATGGCATGTGCATCGATGCCGAAGATGGAATTTGGGTGGCATTCTGGAATGGTTCTTGTCTGCGCCGCTTCGATAAAGATTTCAACATCACTGATGTAATCGAGATGCCAGTGCCGATGGTGACAAGTTGCGCATTTGTTGGACCAGATTTCAAACAGATGGTTATTACATCGGCACACGATGGCGTAGCTAACCCCGGCAAAGATTGGGGCAAGACTTACATCTGCACACCAAAAATTCCTGGCGTTGCACCTACCCTCTTTCCGAATTAATCACTAATACTCGTCTAATAAGTAACCAAATAGTTAGGAATGAAATGAGCGAATCAAATAACTGGCCATCTACCCGAGATGCCCAAGGCCCGATGAAGAAATCAATTTCGCTCCTTGCAAAGCAGAAGATTCAGAGCAACGATGCTGAGGGATTACCAGAATCCGCAAAGCGTTTTGCTGATGGTTCGCGCTGGAAGATTGAAATTCCATCGGTCGAAGGCCCAGCTGCATTTAAAGTTGTATTAGAAGAAGCAAAGAAACATAAGTTGCCAGTTGCCCGCATTTCACAGGGCTCTGGAATCATGATGCTGACCGATGTTGAAATCAAAGAGATGGTTGCGATCGGCAAGAGCGAAAATATTGAAGTCTGTCTATTTGTTGGCCCACGCGCATCATGGGATATCGGAAAGCAAGTTCTCTCATCTGCCGGTGGTGTTGCAAACCCAACACTTCGCGGCGCAGATCAACTTCGCTTTGCAGTTGAAGATGTTCTGCATGGCGCAGATTTAGGTATTCGTTCAATTCTTGTTGGCGATATGGGATTACTCAAAGTCCTGGGAGAAGCAAAACGCAATGGCGATCTCCCAAGTGATTTCGTCCTAAAGACTTCAGTTGCAATGCCTTGCAATAATCCAGCTACTGCCGAACTTATGGTTTCGATGGGTGCTTCGACTTTAAATCTTGCAACTGATCTTTCTCTTCAACAAATCGCTGCAATCCGCGCGCAAGTTGATGTGCCAGTCGATGTTTATGTCGAAGGTCCAGATGATTTTGGTGGTCCAGTTCGACACTATGAAGTTCCAGATCTGGTCCGAGTTGCGGCTCCGATTTATTTGAAATTCACAGTTCGAAATTCTCCAGGACTTTATCCATCCGGAACCCATATCCAAGGTGTTGTTGAATCGACTGCTCGCGAACGCGTTCGTCGAGCTTCAATCGGTTATTCAATGCTTACTCGCTATGGTTTCGAAAAATAGCCGATGCCAAATCTCTTAATCTTTGGCTCTACCGGAACTCTTGGTGGCGCAATTCTTGATAAGTATCGCGCTGAAAAATGGGGCGTCACCTGCGCAGTTCGCAAGGTAGTAAACGATTGCGATATTCAACTGCCGCTGACTTCAGCGATTCTGGCCAGTAAAAAGTTTGATGCTGTTGTATTTGCGCAAGGTGCAAATGTAAACGGTTCTGCGATGCAGACCGGAACCAAAGAGCTAAATGAACTATTCGAAGCAAATGTCACCGTGATTGCCGAAAGCGTTTCGGTTCTTATGGGCGCAGATGCAATCAATGAAGGTGGTCGCGTTGTTATCTTGAGCTCGCTCTGGGAGCAATTCACTCGTCAAGAAAAATTCGCATATTCAGTTACCAAGGCGGCAGTTGGTGGCTTGGTTCGTTCATTGGCCGTTGATCTTGGTCGCCAGAAGAAGATTCTGGTTAATGGCATCTTGCCTGGCATCATCAACAGCCCAATGGTTGCGCGCACGCTTTCGCCAGAACAGATTGCAAATGTTGTAAGCCAAACACCAATCGGTGAACTCGCATCTACGGTTGATGTCGCGAACAGCGTTTATATGTTTGGCTCAAGTTTAAATACCGGTATTTCTGGCCAAAGCATCTTTGTTGATCGCGGATTTTCAGTCGCCCGAACCATTTGATTTATGGCTAAAGAACTACTTGATGAGAATACGGTTGTTGCTTACTTAACCAATCGCGGAATCATCAGCGGCCCGGCAGAAGTTGAAGAACTTACCGGAGGGGTTTCAAATGTAGTTCTGGCTGTTCAATCTGGAGATAAAGACTTAGTTTTAAAGCAGGCGCTTCCACAATTAAAAGTCGCTGCGGTTTGGAAAGCGGATCAAAGGCGCGCAATTGTTGAAGCAAATGGCATGAAGTTATTACATTCAATCACACCCGAAAGCGTTCCAGAACTTATTGACTTTGATCCGGGTGATTTTACTTTGACCATGGAACGCTTGCCCCGTGCCTGCACTGTTTGGAAGAGCGATTTACTTAGTGGCGTAATCAAACCAAGTATCGGCGCCGATTTGGGACGCATCCTTTCAACCTGGCACAACTTCGGTGCAGATTCAAAAGAGTCTCGCGATGCATATATGGAAGACACACTCTTCGATCAATTGCGCGTAACCCCGTTTTATCGCGCTGTAGCAAAGGTGAATCCACCACTTGATGGTCGGATTCAAGAGTTAATCACTGAGAT
>DDMR01000103.1:0-6381 GCA_002340925.1 Actinobacteria bacterium UBA2541 | reverse complement strand
ATGCATACCGGCAATCCAGTCTTTGATCTCGGCTTTGTTTCCGCTCATTTGCTCTGCAAATACCTGCGCACCGAAGATGCAATGCAACGCTCGCTTCTGCGTGAAACTGCTATTTCATTTATAAATTCATATTCCCACGCTTGCAATATCGAAACCGCTAAATCATTGCCGCACCACGTTGCCGTGATAGCACTTGCCAGAGTCGAAGGTGTTTCACCGGTTAACTATCTAGATGAAGGCGGAAAAGCTAGAGTTCAAAGCGTGACCAAAGCCGCGCTTGCTAATCCACAAATCACTTTCGAGGGGCTATTTGCATGAGCATCAAAAATTTAATCGGCTACCAAGTTCTAGATTCTAGAGGACGCCCAACAGTTGCAGTTACTCTGACTATGTCAGATGGTTCAGTCCACACTGCTCGGGTTCCATCTGGTGCATCGACTGGCGCACATGAAGCAAAAGAGCTTCGCGATACCGATAGCAAATTAGCCGAGAAGTTTTATGGTGGAAAGTCTGTTTACCAAGCCGTTGAAAACATAAATTCAAAGATTGCACCACGCCTTAAAGGCCATCGCCCAATCCCGCTTGCAACAGATGGCATCTTGGTCGAACTCGATCACACACCAGATCACCACATCTTGGGCGCAAATGCGCTGCTTGCAGTTTCACTTGCCGTTGCAAAAGCAGCTGCGCATACTGCAGAACTTTCACTTGCCAGATTCTTTCAACCCGAAGGCAAATTACTTATCCCAATGCCGATGGTAAATATTCTCTCTGGTGGCGCACATGCAAATCGCACAATGGATATTCAAGATGTTTTGGTTCTGCCAAATGGCGCAACTTCATTTGCCGAAGCGCTCTCCTGGATTGTTGCGATTCGCGAACTTGCTGCAAGCAAAGGTGCAAAGTCTGGTGCGATTACGCATCTAATTGCTGATGAAGGTGGCCTAGGAATCGCATTTCCGACAATCGATCACGCGCTGGAATTCGTTACCGAATGCATCAATGGTGTTGGTCTATCACCCGAGAAAGATGTCAGCCTGGCTATCGATGTTGCATCGACCCAATTCTTCGATGGCACAAATTACAATTTAGCGGCGCTAAACAAAAAGTTCTCATCTGGCGAATTCATCACATTCATATCTAAGTTAGTTTCAGATCACCCAGTTCTTTCTATAGAAGATCCCTTTGCCGAAGATGATTGGCGATCTTGGACCCAATTTATGTCTATGGCCCCATCAAAGTTGCAGGTTCTTGGCGATGATTTATTTACTACAAATCTTGCTCGCCTGCAGCGCGGTATCGATGAGAAAAGCGCCAATGCAATTCTGATTAAGGCCAATCAAAATGGTTTGGTTACATCAACCCAGAAAGTTCTAAATACTGCTCAAGCAAATAATTTCAAAACAGTTGTTTCTGCTCGCAGCGGTGAGACTGAAGATTCTTGGCTTGCTGATCTTGCAACCGGCTGGCGTGCTTCTCAAATTAAAGTTGGTTCAACACATGGCGCAGATCGCACTGCAAAATGGAATCGATTGTTAGAGCTTGAAGCTACCGAAAACTGCGAATTCGCTAAACCTTTTTAGTTTTATTCAATAACTAATGGGAGTGGCGGCCAACATCGCTTCCAGATGAACCGTTCAAGAAATCAAGATCGGCGCCAAGGTGCGCTTGCTGCACAGTCTCGTAATAAAGCTTTGACCAACCGCGAGTGTGCTTAGGTGCTGGTGCGACCCAGGCAGCTCTGCGCTTTGCCATCTCTTCTTCAGATACAAGTAAGTTGATTGAACGGTTTGGAACATTGAGTTCAATCATGTCGCCACTCTTAACAAGTGCGAGTGGGCCACCGACTGCGGCTTCTGGTGAAGTGTGAAGCAGAACTGTTCCATAAGCAGTTCCTGACATACGTGCATCAGAGATACGAACCATGTCGGTGATTCCTTGTTCCAGAAGTTTTCTTGGAATTGGCATGTTGCCAACTTCTGGGAAGCCTGGGAAGCCGCGAGGACCAGCATGCTTTAAGACAAGGACAGTGTCTTTTGTAACGGGAAGATTCATATCTTCAGATGCAATTAAATAATCTTCGATCTCTTCAAAAACAAGCGCTTCGCCGGTATGAACCATAAGTTCTGGGGTTGCTGCTGAAACTTTTAGAACGCAACCATCTGGCGCAAGTGAACCCTTTAGAACAACGATTCCGGAACCCGCCTTCTGGAAAGGCTTTGATACTGGAGTAATAACATCAGCGTCCCAAGATTCTGCTGTTGCAATATTCTCTTTTACTGATTTTCCAGAAACAGTTATGTGCTCGGTATGCAACATTCCTTCGATTTCCTTCATTACCGCAGGAAGTCCACCAGCATCGAAGAACTCTTCCATCAAGTATTTACCGGATGGCATTAGGTTTACAAGAACTGGAACTTCGCGAGCAAGTGTGTCGAAATCATCTAGATCTAGCTTTACGCCGATACGACCAGCAATTGCAAGCAAGTGAACAACAGCATTTGTTGAGCCACCGATTGCAGCATTTACTTTGATTGCATTTTCAAAAGCTTCACGGGTCAATACCTTTGAAAGAACTTGATCGTCATAAACCATCTGCACAATTCGGCGACCGGCTTCTTGTGAAGTTGAGAAGCGACGAGCATCTACTGCAGGAATTGCTGCGCTACCTGGAAGTTGAACTCCAAGTGCTTCAGTAACACATGCCATTGTTGATGCGGTTCCCATGGTCATGCAAGAACCATTTGAACGAGCAGAGCAAGATTCCATTGCAAAGAACTCTTCGATACTTAATTTGCCTGCGCGAATTTGTTCAGAATATTTCCAAACTGCTGTTCCGGAACCGAGAGTTTCACCTTTGTAGCGACCATTTAACATCGGTCCACCAGTGATCATTAAGGTTGGAAGATCCACAGATGCTGCGCCCATCAACATTCCTGGTGGGGTCTTATCGCAGCCAGCCAGAAGAACAACACCATCGAGTGGATTAGCTCGGATTAATTCTTCAGTCTCCATTGCAAGCAAGTTGCGCCATAACATTGTGGTTGGTCGCATAACTGGTTCGCCAAGTGACATGGTTGGGAATTCGAGTGGAAAGCCGCCGGCCTCCCAGACTCCACGCTTTACCGCTTCAGCTACGCGATCGAGGTGAGCGTTGCAAGGATTTAATTCAGACCAGGTTGTTGCAATTCCAATAACTGGCTTGTCAGAGAAAACTTCTGACCCAAATCCCATATTTCTAAATCGCTCGCGATAGATATATCCGTGCTTGCCTTCGGCCTTAAACCAATTCTCGCTACGTCTCTTGTATACCTCTTCGCTCATGCGAGGAATCTACTCCTCGGACAACTTCTGCGTCTACTAGGACAAGTAGGACAAGTGGGACAAGTAGTTTCATCTCATATTTTGGCCATTTTGCAATATTTAATTGAGGCACTAAATTTCAATTACTCAAACTTCGAAAGACATCTCAATACATCTCAATAAATAAGGGGAAGAAATGCGCATCGCACGCCTTGGTGAATTCAATAAAGAGAAGCCAGCTGTTGTTCTTAACGACACCGAAGCAGTTTTTGTCGATGATGTAATTGCAGATTGGAATCGAGTAGAACTCGAGAATGGTGCGCTAGAGAAAGTTACAAATCTTGATCTCTCAGCCCGTCCTAAGGTTAAGATTTCGGAATACCGTTTAGGTTCTCCGGTTGCACGTCCAACAAAAGCGATTTGTATCGGTCTGAACTACAAGCAACATGCAATTGAAACGGGCGCTACCCCACCAGTTGAACCAATTATTTTCATGAAGGCGCCGGACACTGTCATCGGTGGCAACGACGATGTAATCATCCCGCCAAACTCTGTTAAGACAGATTACGAAGTAGAAATTTGCGTTGTCATCAAGAAGCGCGCCTTATATTTGAAGTCACCAGAAGAAGCTGCTGATTACATTCTTGGTTACACAGTTTCGCAAGATGTTTCAGAGCGCTATTGGCAGGTAGAACGTTCTGGCCAATGGGTAAAGGGAAAGTCATTCCCAACATTCAATCCAGTTGGTCCATGGATTGTTACAACAGATGAAATGAAAGATCCACAGAATCTTCGTCTCTGGTGCACAGTTGATGGCGAGAGTCGTCAAGATTCAAACACCAGCGACATGATCTTCGATATCAATTACTGCGTCTGGTATTTGTCACAGGTTATGGAACTTCATGCTGGCGACATCATTAACTCTGGAACACCTCAAGGTGTTGGAATGGGCTTTAAGCCAGAGAAATACCTAAAGGGTGGCGAAGTAGTCAAGACTGGAATTGATGGAATTGGTTCAATTACGAACCACTTCAAAAATTACAAGGCTTAATAAGCAACTCCGGAAGCAACCATAACGTTGCCCCATGCCAAGTAATCGCCGGTGCGAATCACGCCAACTGCGCCGTAAGCAAGTTTCTTGAATTCAGCATGTGGCAGTGGAATGCATTCAGCCTTTGTCATGATTGCTGATAATTCTTTTGCGCGGCCATCAGCGCTTGGTTGAATTTCACTTGCAAACCAGAATTGTTCGATTGGAAGTTCAAGGGTCAGCATCTTTAAAACATCAGTAACTTTTGGCAGATTTGGCCCCATTGAAAGATCAATGCAAGGAACGCCAGCTGGGATTGGGAAGCCAGCATCTGAAACAACGATGCGATCAAAGTGACCAGTGCGGGCAACCATTGCAGAGATATCGCGATTAATTATTCCGGTGTATTTCATTTCTGCTCCTCAGTTATTTTGCGTTTTGTATTAACTATTTGATTGAATAAAACTTTGAACTTCTTCTGGCGTTGGTGATGCCATCGCCGCACCCTTACGAGTGACTTTCAGGGTTGCAGCATAAACGCCAAACTTGGTTGCGGTAAAGATGTCATCTCCGGCAGCAAGTCTGGTTGCAAGATTTGCGCACATCGTGTCGCCGGCACCAACGGTGTCGATAGCCGTAACTCTTGGCGCCGAGATTGTTTCTGATCTTTCACCATCAGTTGCATACGCACCCTTTGGTCCAAGTGTTATTACAACCTTCTTGCAGCCCAGCGATTTAGAAAGGGACTCGGCCTGCTTTGCTAAGTCGCCTTCGATTCCAGTTAGCTCTGCTGCTTCGCCTTCATTTGGAACAACAACATCGACTAAACCTTCCCAGCCCACAAGTGGTGCAACTGGTGCAGGTGTTAAAACAACCGTGACGCCATTATCTTTTGCCAACTTTGCAGCTGCTAAATTTCCAGAAGTCGGAAGTTCTAATTGAAGCAACAGAATATCTGATTCAACAATCGTCTTTGAATGGCGCAAAATATATTGTGAATCTCCCAAATCATTTGATTGCGGGATGATAATGATTGAATTATCGCCATCTGTTGTTTGCACAGAAATATGACCAACACCGGTGCCAAGATCAGCGCTTCGTTCGATATCACTCGAATTAACACCTTCGGCAACAAAGGCCTTCATGAAATCATCACCAAAACCATCGGTACCGAGATTGCCGAGCATCGCGCTCTGTGCGCCAGCACGGCCAGCAGCAATTGCTTGATTAAATCCTTTGCCGCCAAGTGCGATTGAAAAACTCTCGCCGCGAAGCGTTTCACCACTCTTTGGTCGCCTTGGTGTGTAAGCCACCAAATCCATCATAAAACTTCCGAGCGTTGTTACGCGAGGATTTTTTGACTTATCTGACATCACTTATTTGTTGCCTTACCAAGCGCTCCACCGGGGTGACGTTTCCCGAAATCTTCTGAGGTGAATCCGCGATGCGCCATAAGTGCTGATGCGAGTGCATCTCCGGCGGCGATAGTAAGTGTTGTCGAAGTTGTTGGTGCCAGATTTAGCGGATCTGCTTCCTTATCGAAAGCGATGTTAATTACGGCATTTGCGCTCTTTGCAAGCGTTGAATTTACGTTCTTGGTTATTGCAATAACTTTATTTCCCCAGCCCTTGGCCATTGTTACAAGAGCATTTACTTCAGCGGTTTCGCCAGAATTTGAAATTGCGATCAAGATGTCGCCAGGTGTCAGAACGCCAGAATCACCATGAAGTGCATCTGCGCTATGCAAGAAGAATGATGGTGTTCCAGTGCTAGAAAGTGTTGCGGCAATCTTTGCGCCGACCAGACCAGACTTTCCAAGACCGGTGACAACAACATGGCCTTTTGTTTCAGAAATTGATTCAATAATTAATTCAAGTGCTGGCCTTAGGTTAGCTTCAAGTGATTTTGCGAAATTGGTTAGCGCAGAAATTTCGGTATCTAGCGCACTAGTCGCAGCAGCGATTGCTTTAGTTAAATCAGCCATTGATCACCCTATTAATTCCTAGTGGATTCGATTCTTGCAACGCTGGAGGAAGTAAATCATCATT
>DDMR01000052.1 GCA_002340925.1 Actinobacteria bacterium UBA2541 | reverse complement strand
GAAGACAAGTGCAATAGATATCAACGAAAGAATTGGCATCACGAAGAAAGTGAACTTGGCACCGCCAATCACAGAAGTCGCGCTAATTACTAGCCAACGCTCTCCAATCGGGAATTGCACGGCTTTCTTTGCCCAGTATTCCAAGCGGGTTTTCTTTTCATAGTGACCTGATACGAATCCGTCGTTCTTTAAATTGAAATCAAGTGGGACTAAGTATGAACTTCTAATTTTATTTATCCGGGCAAAGTTGTAATCAGATAAGTGTCTAAATGTTTGAAATAACATCATTCCCATGGCTGGAATCCAAAGGTCATGTCCGTTTTTTGCGGCGCCATAAGCAAGAGCAAAGAAAACCAAATACTCTTTTATCCGATCAGTGATTGCATCTAACCAAGCACCCAATTGTGAAAATTGTCGGGTATACCTGGCAAGTTCACCATCGACACAATCAATAATGATGCTGAGCTGAAGTAAGACGGCTCCGGTAAAAATTGCCCAGAAACTGCCCTTGCTGAATTCATAGGCAGAAAGCAAACCAACACCAAATGAAATCAAAGTGACTTGATTTGGTGTCATTTTTAGGCGCACTGCTAGCCAGGTGAATAGCTTAGAAATTTTTCGGAGGAAGAAAACAGAGTAGAAGCCGTCATTTGCACGGTTCGCCAACTTGAGGCGTAAGCGAGCATCGTTGAGCTCCGCTATTTGATTCTGTATTGTGACGCGTTCTGTAGCATCGTTACTTCTAATGAAAGGTGCTCCTGAAACTTCTGCCGGTGCAACAACAAGGGCGGCTCGAACTAGCGCAACAAGAATTAAATCAATTGCATTCCCAGGGTGATTTGCATCTTTTACCTTTGAAAGAATTTCGATTATTTCATTTCTTTGGAATTGTGAAAGCCGAATGATTCCTAAAAATGTATGGTTGCCATGCCCTACTTCGTGATACCCGGAACTGGCGCCAGCGATTCGCCCTTGACTTACTCGGGTTTCGCCATTTTTTAACTTTGCTACCAGCGCCGTCGTAACCGTTCTTGGGTAATCGGTCAATAGTTCGAGGTGAGGTTTCGTTACAACAGAATTTACATCGACGAGAAGCAAATCTTGGTTGCTAGATTCAAATGCCTGGAGCACATCTGAAATCTTGGTGACCTGATCAATATCTAAAGTCCGAAGATTTGTCCCCATAAGCGGTAATCTATCGCGTCTGACAGGGAATATTTAGATATAGACGGGTTGGAAAGATAGAGATGGCTATTCAAGTTGTGATTTTGGCGGCAGGTATGGGAACCCGATTAGGTAAGCCTTGGCCAAAGCCACTAACTGTTTTATCTGATGGCCGCTCGATTATGCAACAACAGATGGAGAATGTTTCAAAAGTCTTCGGTGACAAAGCTCGAATTACAGTTGTGGTTGGCTTCAAACTTGAAATGATTATCGAGGCGCATCCAAGTGCAAGTTTTGTTTATAACGAAGTTTATGATCAGACAAATACTTCAAAGAGTCTGCTTAAGGCACTGCGCGCTAGTCAAGAATCTGGTGTCCTATGGTTAAATGGAGATGTTGTCTTTGATTCGAAAGTTCTTGAACGTGTTGCTGATCGAATAAATAATGAGAAATCATTCGTCTGTGTCAATACATCAGCAACTGCTGAAGAGGAGGTTAAATACACAGTCAACGAAAAGGGATTTATCAAGGAGCTTTCAAAGACGGTTAAGAACGCTCTTGGTGAAGCTGTGGGAATTAACTTTATTTCTGCTCATGAGAAAGCCAAAGTAATTGCACAATTGGAAGTCTGCGCTGATCAAGATTATTTTGAACGTGGACTTGAGCTTGCGATAGAGAAGAATGGCATCGAAATGGAGCCGGTAGATATTTCAGATTTATTTGCAGTTGAGGTCGACTTTCAGGCAGATTTAGATCGAGCAAATGAAGGTCTTAAATAATTTAAATAGTAAGGAATCTAGTTAAAGCTTCTTTCGGATATCTCGCTTAATCATTTTCCAGAGGATATTTGCTACATAACGGGTGGGAAGTTTCTCAACTACCCGCAAATCCGTCGCTACTAGCGCTGTAGCTGCTAAGTCGACAGGAATCATTGTTATCTCTGGATTTTCACCGATAGGAATCTGTGCACTTTCAAATGAATCAAAGTCTCCAATAATTTGTATTCCTAGTGCTTTAATCTCTTCTACATTTCTCTTGGAAACGGTCTTAGCTATGTCTACTGCCCATTGTGGGGTTAAGAGCTTTGCAGCATCAGGCTCTGGAACAACTTTATTTGTCAGATACTTAATTGATCCATTGCGAATAAAGGTCTCATAATCATGCCAGCTTCGCTTTTTTGGAAACTTTTTATTTATTGTGTTGAGCAAGGCGATTTCATCAAGGGTTAGCGAACGATTACTATCTTGATCTAATTGCGGCTTTAAGAATCCTGGCTTTAGCGAGAGCAAGTTATTGAACTCTTGATACATAAAGTCTGGCTGCTTTTCATCAACCACGATTACAATCACATTCTCTTTTCCAAAATGCTTTGCCCATTTTGCCAATACATCTGCATGCATGTGTCGCACCCAGAATGATGGAGTTATCGTTGAAACCCCTGGTTCATCTAAGATTGAATGCAACCACTTTTCGTAACTACTTTTTATTCCAATTTTCAAATGTTGCTGATAGGCCGAGGGAATTATCTTCAAAAGTGGCCGCAGAGTGAAGTAAATCTTGACATCACTGCAGGCTAAATCTTTTTTAAACTTAGCTATCTGCTCTTCGTTAAGCTCACATAAAAATTCTGAACTAATAAGTGCTGTTGATTTGGCCCGCTTAATCTGCTTAATAAAGTCCTGCCATTTTTTATCTGTTGCTAACACGCCACCACGATCTTCCCAGCCCCAAGTTTTGGCCATAAGCGAGTAGATAGCTTTGTGATGGGCTTTTCCACCCACATCGGGATATGTAATTCCTAACTTACTTAATTTATCTTTTGCTGCAAAGAAGCTGGATTGAATCGCCGTCGTCCCAGTTTTATGGAAACCAGCATGCACAATTATTTTCTTGGCCACAAGTAAAACCTTACTTGCTGGATTTAACTCAAAGAGGTAAGAACTCGGGATATTTCAGCAAAAACCTCTGACCTTGGGTCGATTAATTCGAAATGACCTAGATTCTCAAATTCTAAGAAGTGGACAAAGGGCCCAGCTTTCTGGGCAACATATTCACGTGAAAAATTAATAGGCACTCTCAAATCCAATGTCCCATGGATAAGCGTGGTTGGAATCGTTAACACAGGAAGCCTTGTTGGATCTAAATCAGACCTCAAAGCTGCCGGAGCCCCGAGAAAGTCAGAGACGGCGCCCTCATCTAAATCTAATTCTTCTGCTGCAAGTAAATTTGTTAGTGGTGCAAGTGCGATTATGGCTGATGCATTGACTTTATGCGAAGCGACTAACGCAAGATGTCCTCCAGCAGAATGTCCAATCAGAATCAGATTTGAATATGACTTCGAAACTTCTTCGATAGCGCTAATTACATCGCTCATCATTGCATCGGGATTGCCAATAATTCGCCGGTATTCAATGAGTGCAACTGGCCAGCTAATATTTGCTAGTGCTCTAGCTAGCGGGGCCAGATGCTTACGATCATATTCTGAACGCCAATATCCACCATGGATTAAAACAATTAGTGGTTTTTTTTGATCTGGTGGAAGATAGAAATCGATTACCTGATCTTCGGATTTTCCAAAGGTGAAGGTCTCATCTGGTTTTTCGTAAGGTAATTCAAAGACTGAACGATCTTCTACATCCATTTTTAGATGGAGTCCAGAACAGTGATTTGCTCACCATTTACATATTCCGAAGCAATTTTCTGCCAAGCTGCACTTGCTTGATTAGCCATATGCGCATCCCATAGCACGCGATTTCTCCAAACTTCCCAGACACAAACTTGGTTGGCGCTCTGTGAGTTAGTGAAAATCTCTAAGGATTCACAACCATCTTCGGTGCGAATATGCGCCCCATGGAATTTAATCTTTTCAAGAAATTCTTCACGTCTGCCTGGTTTTACATCAATCGCTACAAAGAGATAAACCTTGCTCATTTTTTAGCTTATCTTTTTTAATTTTGGAATTCTAAATTCTTTACCATTTGTTATGCCACCTGATCGCCAGAGCAGCACTGCTACGAAAGTCAGCGCGATTATCACGGCACGCGAACCAAGTGGAATTTGAACTTGTATCCCAAATACAGGCAGGTCTTGCTCCATCATTAGCAAAACTTGGCCAACAGCGGTAATTAAGAAGGTGCCGACAAGTGCGCCCCAAATACTTGCACTGCCACCAACAATTAACATTGAAAGAGTTATAAATGTAAATTCTAAGTAATAATCTTGAACTTGAAAGGTTCCCGCAACATGTGAATACATTCCTCCAGAAAGGCCTGCTACTGCACCAGAAATAATGAATGCGATTAGTCGGACCTTAAAAATACTTATTCCAAGTGCTGGCGCTGCCATAGCATCTTCACGAGTTGCGCGGAGTGTTCTACCGATTCTGGAAATATTTATGAAGTAAACAAGAATTAAAGAGAGAACTGCCAGAAGGAGCAGAATCCAATTGTTATCAATCAAAGGAACTCCAGGCAAGGCTTGAGATCCTGGACCAATCTTTTTGTTATTGAAAAAGACGTTATAAGCCACACCCAATAGGGCAAAGGTAGCAATACCCGCAGCAAGTCCATTTAACCGCATTAAGAAAATTCCAGTGATGGCTGCGATTAGCCCACTCACTGCGGCCGAGATAACTAGTGCGACATAAATATTGACTTGCGGTGAAACTAGTGGCTCCCAAAGCTGATTCATCGACAGGGCATTGTCTTTAATATTTACTGGTGCAGTTAATATCGCAGATACATAAGAGCCGATCAGCGCAAATGCGCCATGACCAAATGAGAGAACGCCTGAATTTCCTACAAAAACTTGAAGTGCGAGAACCATTACAAATAAGCAGAGAGCCATTTGCGTAACTAATTGCAAGCTAGTTGAAGCACCGCCGACAAAGTGTGTTAAAAGAATCAGAACAATAATCGGCCCAAGTAGGTTTTGAATTGAGAATTTAGTTACGCCACCGTGCTTCACTAGACACGCTCCAATTCAGAGCCCTTACTTAGGAGCCCTCCTGGACGCACTAACAAGATGACCAAGACCAGAATAAAGAGCCAGCTATATGCATAGACTCGGCCATTTCCAAGCAGGGTATTTAGCGAACTTAGAACGACGCCAACTATGAATCCACCAAGAGCAGCACCGCGCAGTGACGCAATTCCACCAATAACAATTCCAACTAACGAAAGAATTGTGATGTTAAGGCCGTAGTAAGGACTGATCTGTGGATTTTGAATTACTAAAATTAGAGCAACGCATGCTGCGAGAACACCACTAAGACCAAAAGCTGCGCTAATCAACCGATTTGATCTGACTCCTAAAAGTCGCGCAGTCTTGAAATCTGCAGATGCAGCGCGAAGTTGTAGGCCAAGTGAGGTTTTTTCGATTAGGTAACCCATCGCAAGCAGAATGACTATGGTTAATACGATTGTAATTATGCTTGAAATAGTTATTGAAAGACCGGCAACCTTGAAATCACCACGAAGGAATGGTGCAACTACCGCTGACCTTGGAAGCGCTCCAAACATTAATTCATAAACACGCTGTAGAACAGTTGAAAGTCCAAAAGATGCAATCAACATAATTGCTGGATTTACTCCACGCAATCGTCGATAAACCGAAAATTCCATTAGAAGCGCAACAAATACCGTAACTATGACGGTAAAAAGCAAACTTACAGCTAGTGGAAATTGTGCTGTTAAAACCAATGTATATGCCGCGATAGTTATCAATTCAGCATGAGCAAAATTCACTAGGCGCATCACACCAAAAACCAGACCAAGACCGAGAGCCGCTAAGGAATAAAGACCGCCAAGGCTAATTGCATCAAGTATTGATTGAACCATTTATTTATTCACCAGCCCCAAAGTAAGAACGTTGTAAAGATTCAGAATTAGCAGCATCTGCTGAAGTAAGTGTCGACTGCACTTTGCCATCTCGAATAACAATCGTCTTTTCAGCAAATGATGTCACTAGGTTGGCACGTTGTTCAACAATAACAACTGCAGTTCCCATCTCGATAATTTCTTTCAAGCGATCAAAAACATCAGTTATAACTGTTGGGGCTAATCCCAAACTTGGTTCATCAAGCAATAAAACTTTTGGCTCTGAAATCAGCGCCCGAGCAATTGCTAGTTGTTGTTGCTGTCCACCACTTAACATTCCAGCTTGATGATTTTCGTGTGTCAATAGAACTGGAAAGAGTTCGCGCACTTTAAGAATTGCTTCGTTTGCGCCTTTCTTGTTACGGCGGCCGGTTAAGCCAAGTGAGAGATTTTCTCTAACTGTGAGCCCACTAAATATCTGACGGCCTTCTGGAACTAATGAAAGCCCCAATCGCACAATGTCCTCTGGTTTTTTGCCAGCAATATTTTTTCCGTCAAAAGTTATGGTTCCACCTTTTGGTGCAATTCCACCCGCAATTGCTTGGAGCAACGTTGATTTACCGACGCCATTTGGTCCCACAATTCCGATTGATTTTCCTGGCTCTAAAGTAAATGAAACATCTGAAATAACTTCAACTTTCCCATATCCAGCTACCAAATTTGTAACTTCTAGAAGCGCCATTAGTGCACCCCGGCATTTCCAAGATAGGCAGTTTTTACATCGGCATTATTCAATGCATCTCGTGGATTGCCATCAAAAATCAAAATCCCTGTTGCCAGAACAACTACTCTGCTGCACGCCTGAGTGACTAACTTAACGTTATGTTCTACAAGCAACATTCCGCAACCAATGTTTTTCCTGATCACTTCTAGTGCCTGCAGCAATCTTGGAGCTTCATCTTCATTAAGACCGGCAGCTGGTTCGTCCATGATCAAATACTTTGGGTGTGCGGCAACCGCACGTGCAAGGCCAACTAATCTGGCATTACCGTGAGAGATACTTCCTGCTGCGTGTGGCGAGAGCTTTTCAATACCTAAAATTTCTAAAATTGATTCAGATCTCTCATGCGCAACTTTCCCAGATTCACCTAATCCAATAGCGCCTAAAGCAACATTTTCGGCAACGGTAAGATTTCCAAATAGGCGGCCTGATTGGAACGTTCTGGCGATGCCAGCACGTGCACGGGCATTTGGCTTTAATCCATCAAGTGGCTTTCCTTCGACAACAACTGTTCCGCCATCTTGCTTCTCGTATCCAGCCAAGATGTTAATAAAAGTTGATTTACCGGCTCCATTTGGACCAAGTAGGCCAACGATTTCTCCTGGATTTACATTTAAAGTTACATTATCTAGAACCTGAAGGGCGCCAAAAGATTTGCTAATTTCATTGGCATGAAAAGATTTTTGATCCAAGCTTTTTCTCCCTCCACTTAAAACTTATTAAGACCGCAGAATAACAATAAAAAGAGGGTGTGCGACGTGATGCCGCACACCCTCTCTACTTATTTGTAGCTATTTATTTCTAGCTATTTTTAGCTACTAGAAGGTTGGCTTCTTTGCAGCCGCATACTTCACAAGCTTTGTCTTGCCATTGGTGGTCTTCAAGATCGCCATTGGTCGAGTTACGCTCACGTGAAGTGATGGTGTGAATGAAGTTGGACCTGCTGTTAGGTTTTCATTCTTGAACTTGTCCATTTCAGCAGCAAGCATCTTGCCATCTGTTGAACCAGCACGCTTTGCAGCAAGTGCAAATGCTTCAATTGCAGCAGCTCCGGTGATTAGACCTGAAGTTGCAGCATCTGATCCAGTTGCCTTCTTGAAAGCAGCAAGAATGCTTCGGACCTTTCCCTTTGTGTCATCGCCATGAACAGATGCGTATGTGACAACATAGTGTTTAGAAAGGTTTGGAACTGCTCCAGCCCAGAAGTTTCCATCCATACCGAAACCTGAAATTACAGGTGTCTTTATTCCAGCAGCGCGGATAGCACCAAGTGCTTCAGCTCCACCGCCTGGGTATGAACAAAGTGCAATTACGCCAGCAGCATCTGCCCTAGCAGCAGCAACTTGTGCAGTTACTGGCTTATCGAGCGCTCCTGCTTGGGTTTGGTTGAACTCTTGTGTTGACTTAATAGTTCCACCAAGTTCCTTGAAGCGTTTTGCAAATGAGTCGCATTGGCTAGTTGTATATGCGATTGACATATCTTTGAAAAGAGTTGCAGTCCTTCCAAGTGATGCGTATGCATATTCAGCCATGATTGCAGCTTCGCCAGGAACGGCTGAACCTAGTGAGTAACCAAGGTTCAATCCATTATCTGGGCCCATTGCTGTTGATCCCACGCAAGGTGCGATAACAAGAACACCAGCTCTCTCGCCAACTTGAGCAGACTTCAAGTTAATGTCTGCATCGCAAGTTACGAGAAGTAGCTTTGCGCCTTCAGCAACAAATTGAGTAGCAATCTGTTGTCCCTTGTCAGGGTTTGTTCCAGTATCAACAAACTTCAATACAACTTTTTGACCATTGATACCACCTGATTTGTTCAAACGATTAACAGCAATCTTTGCTGTCTCAAGTGCAGGACCATCGAATGGTGCCATGAAACCAGTCGCAGCCATTGCGGCTCCGATTAGAATTGGCTTCTTTTTTGCTGCGTTAGCAGATGAGGCAGTTACTGCTGAAATTCCAGTTGCGACAAGAGCTGCTGCAGCAACGCTTGCCAAAAACTTTTTAGAAATTTTCATGCATTTTCTCCTTAAGGTTTTTCTTGATTGCTGAACACCGGTCTTTACCGGCGGAGCAAACTAGTAGCCAAATCTTGCCCTACTTTTGACCACCGTCAAATATCCACCTGGTAACAATCCGGTAACTTTTGCCTGATTTACGCTTATGAATCGCCCTAGAAATTGCGCTTATGGGGCTGTTGGGTAGTCCGTGTATCCGATTGGGCCCCTTGAATAGAAGGTCTTGGAATCCCCAGAATTGAGCTCTAACCCCTGGGCCAATCGCTTTGGCAGATCTGGATTAGCTAGTGCCAACCTGCCCGCATCATCAGCAATTTTTGCAAGTCTTAAATTATCTTCCCAAGAACCTGTCCATCGGTCTGGGGCCTTTGTTACAGCAAGTCCGGATGAGCAGTTTGGTGAAAAGAGTCCTAACTTAAAACCCTTTCCATCGAGTAACGCTTTTGCCATTTTTTTCCCTTTCATTATGTTGTTCGGGTTAGGTTAGTTGTTTGATCCGCTGATACTGCGTAGTGAACTATGGAGGAAAAGTAGTGGGGCTTTGTGGCTATTTTCAAGAGTCTGGACCTTGCCAATTATCAGCATGTGGTCGTAAGTATCAAAAGTTTGAGTGGTAGCACACTCCATCCGGACGCTAACTCCAGTCAAAATTGGATTTCCAAGTTTGGTTGTTTCGAACTCTAAACCCTCGAATTTGTCTACGCCCTTCTTGGCAAATCGGGCAACTAAATCCTTCTGATCTTCGGCCAAGAAATGCACATTAAAAGTCTTTGCTAATACCCAATGGCTGTAAGAACTTGAAGACTTATCGACTGACCAGAGAATTAACTTCTCTTCTAACGAAATCGAAGCAAGTGAATTACAAACAATTCCAATTGGTTTTGAAGAACCATCAGTTGCAGTTCCGGTAATGACGCTTACGCCAGTTGCCCAGCTGGACATCGCCGTTCGGAAAACATCTTTTGTTATCTCTTCTTCAATTGCCATACCTTAGGGTAAATTCAAAAAGATTTAAGTCAAGGGTAATATCGAGTTATCTTTGTGACTTGCGTCAATTAGGCGCTATACCCTAAACGCCATAAATAGCGAGTATGAAGTTAGGGCTATAGAGATTTAGAGAGAAGTTCTGGTGTGCTTGAAGGGATTCGAACGCAATATCTGCAATTTTTAGAGGGCGCAACGTTTAGGTCCTTGGTGCCTACTCTCGAGCACGATATTTTTCTTGCATGAATAACTCTTTTTCGCCCGTTTTTTCTGGAGGCACGGGAAGAAGCGGCACAACTATCGTAGGAAAATTGCTTGGTAGGCACTCGAAGATTAAATGCGGCAAGCCATATGAGATCAAATTTTTGACGGATATATTCTCGCTGACGGATCTCGCCTTCGGAATGAGAGATTTTTCTAGCCAAGAGATCTCCAAAAAGAGCCGGCTTTATCTCCACCTGATGCCTCTTAGCAAGTATGAACCGAGGCTAAAGAAATTTTCTGGAAAGATGCTTAACGAGTGGTATGAAAGAAAAAACAGGCTTGATAATAATAGCGGATTGCATTTGGGCATATCTAAGAAGAAAATCAGGGTCCTACTTGGAGAGTTACACGAGGGGGCAAGCCAAGATCTCGAAGGGGCATGCCGCCAATTTTTTTACGGGTTTGTCAACGCTCAGAGACAATACTTCGGCGAACCTAACTGGATGGACACTAGTCCACCAAATATTATGTATGCCAGCTCTATTTATAGACTTTTACCAGATGCAAAATTTATCCAGATGCAACGCAACCCGTTGGACACTATTGCTTCAGTAATTCGTGAGCCCTGGGGACCAAATAACTTTGATGCCGCGTTGGCATGGTGGCTACGGCGCACGTCGATAGCCGAGGCTTCAATGGTGCAAATTCCAGAGGGACAAAAATTTGTACTTAAATTAGAAGATTTGGTTATTCATGACCGGGAAAATTCCTATGCAAAATTGCTTGATTTTCTTCATATTGAAGATGAAGAAATGATGAGAAACTTCTTCGACAACGAAATGCTCGCTGAAAAACTCCATGCAAACCGCTGGCGAAGAGACTTTTCAAACCCAGATGAGATTAAGAAAAGATTCGAGCAGGCTGTCGGTGTTGGCTTTACTGGTAGGTGATTCACTGACTAGGGAGAAAGGATTTTGAGGGAGCAATCTGAGCGCAATTTTTGTGCGCTTGAAGGGATTCGA
>DDMR01000100.1 GCA_002340925.1 Actinobacteria bacterium UBA2541 | reverse complement strand
CTCCCCCGTGAACTTCCAACACCGGTATTAGCTTTTGCAGTAAATGAAATGAAAATGGATTGCGGAATCATGGTGACTGCAAGCCACAACCCAGCAATTGATAACGGATACAAGGTTTATCTTGGTGGAAACTTCGATGGCGTCGACTATCGAGGCAGCCAGATAATCGCCCCAATCGATAAAGAAATTTCCAAGTTGATTAGCGAGGTTGCGCTTCCAAGTCCACGTGGATCGAACTGGAAGATAGTCGGCGAAGAAATAATCAATAGTTATGTTTCAAGCTGTGTCAGTGGCTCTCTCGAAGCTACCCCTCAGAGGATCGTTTATACCGCCATGCACGGTGTTGGTACACAAACTTTGCTATCGGTATTTCAAGCAGCGAACTTCTCAAAACCAATCTTGGTCGAACAGCAATGCGAGCCAGATCCAGATTTTCCGACAGTTGCATTCCCCAATCCAGAAGAACCTGGTGCGATGGATTTGGCAATCAATTTGGCAATTTCGCAGAATGGGCATTTGGTTATCGCTAACGACCCTGATGCAGATCGTTGCGCAGTAGCAGCAAAAGATTCAGCTGGAAACTGGCGAACCCTGCGAGGAGATGAACTTGGAATCTTGCTTGGCCATTACATATCAAAGACCGAAATCGTTGCTGGCAGAACCTTTGCTACGACAATTGTTTCTTCAAGTGCTCTGGCGAAGATTGCTAAAAACTGTGGCGCTGATTTTCAAGAGACGTTAACCGGCTTCAAGTATCTATCCAAGATAAACAACCTGGCTTTTGGGTATGAAGAAGCAATTGGATACTGCGTCAATCCTTCAAAGGTAAATGATAAGGATGGAATTTCTGCCGCCTTGAAAATCGCACAGATTAACTCTGAATTAATCGGTCGAGGTTCAAGTTTGTTTGCCTACCTTGATGAAATCTGGAACGAAATCGGTTATCACCGAACCGAACAACTTTCGATCAGGTATGAGGATGTCTCGGAAATTTCTAGAACTATCGCCGAGGTTGTGGCGAACCCACCTAAACAAGTTTCCGGCCTAGATGTGACCAGCTTTGAAGACTTGAGTAAGAGTTCTTCTCCGACAGTCGGCCTGCGAATTAAGTGTGGCGATGGCGCACGAATTATCATAAGACCGAGCGGAACTGAGCCAAAGCTAAAGACCTACATTGAAGTAATTGGTGAAGTTAAGTCCGCCGATGAATTGGTCGAGAGAATAAAGGAAGACTTTAAGAAATTATTCGCTAGCTATAGCTAAATAACCGGGCTTCACAACTTCTTCGATAATCGCTAGACGTTCCTCAAAAGGAATAAATGAACTCTTTAGCGCATTTATAGTCACACGTTGCAAGTCTTGAAAGGTCCAATCAAAAGCCTTAACAACTTCGACCATCTCATTTGTCATTGAAGTGCGGCTCATTAATCTGTTATCGGTGTTAATTGTTACTCGGAATCTTAATTTTGCGAGGGCGCCGATTGGATGAGATGCAATTGACTTAGCAGCGCCAGTCTGCAAATTAGATGTTGGACATAGTTCTAGCGGAATCCGGCGATCACGAACATAAGCAGATAGTCTGCCAAGTTTTGGTTTAGCTCCAGAAAAATCTATGTCATCAACTATCCGAACGCCGTGACCTAATCTTTCGGCCCCACACATTTGAATCGCCTGCCAGATTGAAGGTAATCCGTAGGCCTCACCGGCATGAATAGTGAAGTGTGCGTTCTCTTGACGGAGATAATTAAAAGTGTCTAATTGATTGGTTGGCGGAAAACCATCTTCGGGTCCTGCAATATCAAAACCAACAACACCAAGATCGCGATACTTGACTACCTTTTCGGCAATTTCTTGCGCAATCGAATTTTGGCGAAGGGCGCATAACAAAGATTCAACTCGAATTTTTAGTCCTTCGGCTGCCGCCGCTTTCTCGCCCTGGCGATAACCTTCGATAGTTGCTTCGATAACTTCATCAAGCGACAAACCTTTGCGAGTGAAAAGTTCTGGCGCACCGCGCACTTCTGCATAAACAACACCGTCGCGAGCTAGATCTAATGCACACTCGCTGGCGACTCGAATGATTGCTTCTCGGGTCTGCATCACAGCAATAACGTGCTCGAAGGTTTCGAGATAAAGCTCTAGAGATCCGGAATTACAAGAATCGAAATACCAGTCAGCGAGTTCGTCAGCGGTATTTTTTGGAAGTTTGTAATTAATCTTTGCTGCTAAATCAATGATTGTTTGGGGCCGAAGTCCGCCATCTAGATGATCATGAATCAGCGCTTTTGGTAACCGCTTAATCTGTTCTGACGTTGGAATCTTTGTAAGTGTCATCTCATCCCTCAATTTTCTCAATTATAAGAGGCAATCGAGGTGCTACCGAACCATCTTGGCTAATAGCAAATGAATTTTGAAGTGCACTCTGTGCACGTTCGAAGCGTGCCGATTCATCAGAATGTAGCGTGTAAATCAGATCGCCCTTCTTTACCTGTGCACCTGGCTTTGCATGAATTTCAATTCCGGAACCCAATGAAACCTGCTCACCTTGTTTAGATCGGCCAGCTCCTAAGCGCCAAGCTGCAATTCCAACGCTCATTGCATCCATTGAAGAAAGCGTTCCATCTTTATCAGCAAGAATCTTTGCGCTCTCTTTAGCTACTGGAAGTTTTGCATCGGGATCTCCGCCTTGTGCGCGAATCATTTTTTTCCAACTATCCATGGCGGCGCCATTCCTTAAAGCATCAGCTGGGTCCATAAGCTCTTTGATTCCCGCCGCATCTAACATTTCGCGCGCTAAAACTAGCGTCAGCTCAACAACATCGGACGGTCCGCCGCCAGCTAATACTTCAACGCTCTCCCGAACTTCCAGCGCGTTTCCTGCAGTTAAACCAAGTGGAACATCCATTGCTGTTACAAGTGCACGGGTCTTTACTCCAGCCCTGGTTCCTAAATCAACCATAACTCTGGCAAGTTCGCTCGCTTTTTTCGGATCTGACATAAATGCACCCGAGCCGGTTTTTACATCGAGCACTAACGCGCTGGTTCCTTCGGCAATTTTCTTACTCATGATGCTTGATGCAATTAGAGGAATTGCTTGAACAGTTCCGGTTACATCTCGAAGTGCATAAAGTTTTTTATCAGCTGGAGCTAATCCCGCACCTGCGGCACAAATAACTGCGCCACAACTCTTAATTACTTCTAGCATCTCTGCGTTACTTAGCGAAGCTCGCCAACCAGGAATTGATTCCAATTTGTCTAACGTTCCACCAGTGTGACCAAGTCCGCGACCAGAAAGTTGTGGCACTGCTCCCCCGCAAGCTGCAACTAATGGTGCCAATGGCAAAGTAATTTTGTCGCCAACGCCACCAGTCGAATGCTTATCAACAGTCTTACGATCGAGCATCGACCATTCCATGCGTTCGCCACTGTTGATCATTGCATCAGTCCAGCGAGAAATTTCGCGAGAGTTCATACCATTCAACAGAATCGCCATAAGCAGCGCAGACATTTGTTCATCAGCAACAACGCCCTTTGTGTAGGCGTCAATAACCCAATCAATCTGCGAATCACTTAACTCATTGTTGTCGCGTTTTGCGCCAATTATTTCGACCGCGTCAAAGACCTCACTCATTTTTCTAAATCATCCGGACCAAAAGCCCAAGGCAATATCACTGACATTGGCGATGGACCATCTGGTGTCATCAATAGCATCTCGTTTCCGCCATGTTCAAATAACAATTGACGGCACCGACCACACGGTGAAAGAAAATTTCCATCTGCATCTACACAAACTGCAGCAATTAGACGTCCACCACCAGTAGAGATTAAATTCGAAACTAGACCACATTCGGCGCAGAGCCCAAGACCATAACTAGCATTTTCAACATTGCACCCAGAAACAATTCGACCATCGTCTACCAGTGCAGCAACCCCGACCGGAAACTTAGAGTAAGGCGCATAAGCCTTCTTCATGATCGATTTAGCTTCGCCGTGAAGTATTTCCCAGTTAATCTCCATAGTTAGTGGACACCACCGCGGCTATATGGAATGCCATCGGCTGCAGGCGCTCTTACTCTGCCGACCAATCCAGTCACCGCAATAATTGTTGCGATGTAAGGAACCATCAACATAAATTCTGATGGGATAGCCACTCCAATAATTGAGAGTGTGCTCTGTAAGTTAGTTGCGAAGCC
>DDMR01000012.1:2736-4027 GCA_002340925.1 Actinobacteria bacterium UBA2541 | reverse complement strand
CCCATGGCCTGGGACATATCAATCCACTCGTAAACACTTAACTTATCTGGCGCTACTAAATCGCGAATCCAACCTTTAGGAAATGCGGCAATCTTTGGTTTGTTAATCATCCCAATTTCTCTGGATTTCTTCCGATAATTGTGAATTGTTCTAAGTCAACAACTGATCCGGTAAATGGTTTTGATTCATCGCCCAACCAATAAATTGCGGCTTCACCCATCTGTTCCGGTGTTGTCATCTTTCCGGAAGGAATCTCAACACGTGATAAATCTTCTGGCCAAGTTGATTTCATGCCAACTGCCATCTTGTCGCGATATTCCCGATCAGTTAAAACCCAGCCGGGATTAATCTGATTTACCCGAATCCCATGAACACCATTTGCATTAGCCAAATTTCGAGTCATCGTCTGCATGCCGCCTTTGCTGATGCTGTAGGCAAGCAACTTAGATTCGCCAGTGTGTGCATTTATCGAACCAATATTTAGCACGCAGCCACCAGTTTTCTTAAGCTCTTCGAAAGCCGCTTTAATCAGAAACAGGGGAGCAGTTAAGTTGATCTGCATCATTCTGCGGAAATGCTCAATTTCTTGGTCAGAAATATTTGATCCGCCAAAGATTGCCGCATTATTCACAACGCCATCTATCTTGCCAAAGGCCTTAAGCGCCGCGCTAACGATCTCTTTTGGAGCGCTATCTTCTGCCAAATCTGCAATGCAGAGAACGGCATTGGCGCCCAATTTCTCAACAGTTGCGCGGCCCTCTTCTTCATTGATTCCATGAACCAAAACCTTCGCACCTTCGCGAATCGCAGCAGCTGCAATGGCAGCACCTATTCCAGATGTGCCACCAGTAACGATTATTGCTTTATCTTTTAGGCGCATATTAAGCCGGCTTAATTACAGATTTAATAAATTCACCAGAGTGCATCTTCTTAAATGCAGTTTCCCATTGTTCGATTGGGAAAGTTCCGCCAAGAACCGGAGTTAAATCTAATTGCCCAGTGCCCAGCATCCGAAGTGCACGTTCCCACATTGGCCAGTTATGGCTAAAGGATCCCTCTAAGCGCACATTCTTCTGAACTAATTGATCTAGTGAGAAGTTAACTGGTTGTGGACCCCAACCGACTTTCGAAATCCAACCATTTGGTCTGATGACATCGAGTGCAATCCTTAAAGTTGCTGAAACTCCTGCAGCATCGACAACACCATCTGCACCAAGTCCATCAACTTCCATCGCCCAATCCTTTACATCGCCAATAACAACATCGCAGCCATACTTCTTTGCAATTTCTA
>DDMR01000012.1:1855-2637 GCA_002340925.1 Actinobacteria bacterium UBA2541 | reverse complement strand
ACAATGCGATCACCGGGGCGAATATGTCCAGGTGCAATTGTCGAAGAGTATGCAACTGCGCATGGTTCGGTCATTGATGCGTGATCAAATGAAACGCTATCCGGAATCTTATGAAGCAAGCGAGATGCAACCTTTACATATCTAGTCATTGCGCCATTGACGCCATAACCAAAGCCTTTGCGACTTGGATCTAAGTTATACAAACCTTGACGTGACATTGCGCCAGACATATCTACGACCGCGGCAGTTTCACTTACGATGCGATCGCCCTCGTTCCATTTGCCGGCAGCGACAACGTTCTTTCCAAGTTCTACAACGTGACCACCGAATTCGTGCCCTAAAACAACTGGGTAATTCACCGGCCAGGAATTTGTGCCCTCCCATTGGTGCAAGTCAGATCCGCAGACACTTGCCGCTTCAACCTGAACAATTACATCGTCATCACCGCAAGCTGGGCGCTCGACTTCGCGGACTTCAACGCTGTGGGGTTCGGATGAGAAATTAACTACGCCAGCAGACTTCAATTACTTTTCTCCCTTAACTTTTACATCACCAAAACCATGCACCGCATCACAAATCTTGCGCAGAACTTCTTCAACATTTCCAGCACCTTGGCTAAATGAATCAGCATCGATTGCAAGCGGGGCGCCAATCACAACAAGTGGTGCGCCATATGAAGGACATGCAATTGCTTGTTCAAGTGTTAAGCCACCAACTGCTTGCACCGGAACACTTACCGCATCAACAACTTCGCGCAATTGATCAAGTGGATTCATCCATGG
>DDMR01000012.1:0-1660 GCA_002340925.1 Actinobacteria bacterium UBA2541 | reverse complement strand
GTCTTTAAATCAGCAACAATTGGATGATTAGGAAACTCTTTACGAAGCGCCCTGACACCATGTAAACCCTCGGCCAAGATAAGTGGCGTTCCGGCTTCAATCCAATCAACACCCGCCCTAATTGCGGTGTGCGCCATTTCTAGCGCTTCTTTAATATCGGTAAGGTCTAGTGATACTTGAACGATTGGTTTCATGTTTGAAGTTTAGTTCAAATTCGCGGAAGATGACCTTTCTTTCGTGCAAGATTATTGGTTAGATACTCACATTATGAAAGCCTTTGTTGTTACTGCACCCAAGACCTTTGAAATTCAAGATGTTGCAGAACCTAAGGCAGGTACCGGCGAGATTGTTGCGCAAGTTGAACGCGTAGGTGTCTGCGGAACCGATGTTGAATTCTTTGATGGTGTCATGCCGTATTTACATGATGGCCAAGCAGAACTTCCGATGCGACTTGGTCACGAATGGTCGGGCACAGTTATTGAAGTTGGCGAGGGCGTTGATAAATCTTTTCTAGGCAAGAAAGTTACCAGCGATGTGATGATGGGTTGCGGTAATTGCAAACGCTGCAGCGATGGTCGCCAACATACTTGCGCCGATAGATACGAACTCGGAATCCGAAATGGGTTTAACGGCGCACTTGCAAATAAGTTATTGATCTCTGCGCGCTTTGCCCACATACTTCCGGACAGTTTTGATTTCGAGCTTGGTGCACTTGTCGAACCTGCAGCTAATGCTTGGCGAGTTGCTGATGCAGCAAAAGCTGCTCCCGGAAAGCAAATTTTAATTTGGGGGACCGGCACCGTTGGCTTGCTAAGTGCGCAATTCTGCATGGCAATGGGCGCATCAGTTCATATGGTCGGTATCGATCCAAAGACGATTGGGTTGGCTCTGGAATTTGGTGTCACAAGTGCCGGAACTGAAGTTAAGAAAATTGATGGTGGGTATCACTCAGTTGTTGATGCCACATTCGATGCTTCTATTCCTGCGAAGTTGGTGGATATTGTCGAACCAGGTGGCCGAATAGTTTTAATCGGGGTCGACAACCATGCCGCACAAATTGATTCACGCAAATTAGTTTTTCGTGACATCACTGTCGTTGGAATTCTCTCTGGTTCGCCAGGATTTAAAGAATCAATTCGATTTATTGCCGAAGGAAAAGTAGATGTGAAAAAGATTTTAGGTGGAACAGTTGGGCTAAATGAAGCAGGAAATATCTTTCTCGGCAATCGCCCAGCGGGCCTAGGTTTCGAGCCAAAGATCTTGGTGAACCCAAATGCTTAATAACTTTGATTTGGTTGCTGGCTAACCAAATGGGATTCTTTAACGATTTATTTGGTGATCCAAAGGGCAAGAAAGCAAAGCTCGAAGTTGCGCGCCTGCATAAAGAGTGGACCGAAGATGTTGCAACCCTCGCTAAGTTAAAAGAGGCATTCATTGCAGTGCAAGATGGTGAAGATTCTGAAACCCACACCATAATTACTAAAGCTGGTGAATATGTTATCTGGGCTGGTATCGGTCAATATCACGAAGCTGGCAGAACTGCAGGACAGTATGTTGGAGCAAGTCAGGGTCTAAGCATCCCAATTGTGGCCGGAATTCGCTATCGAGTCGGTGCCCAGCGTGGAACATTTGTTCCTGGCGAAGAAGTTCAAATTTACAA
>DDMR01000098.1:10371-13461 GCA_002340925.1 Actinobacteria bacterium UBA2541 | reverse complement strand
TCTGAACGTAAGTTGCTGGCATCAGTGTCACCAAAGAATTTTGTATCAGCGATTACTGCGCCAACTTTGCTAAGCCAAGGTCAGGCCGATTCGTTATTTCCATTATCGGAAAGCTATGACACTGCAAAGATAATTAAAATGGCCAAGCCAGAACTACCGTTATCAATGATTTGGCATGCAGCTGGCCACGATGGTGGTGTGGATCAGAGTGAGTATCTGCGTTCGCAGTATTTAAATTGGTTTAAGAAGCATTTGATGAAGGAAGAAATTGAGTTTCCGGTCTTCCAATTTACAAAGACCAACGGAACAATTTCGTTGCAGGATTCGACAGTAATCCCAAGAGTTTTCAGTAGTTCTAAGTTGCCTATAAGTGCTGATGAGAAGCAGTTGCAATTGATTACTCCACTTGCTGCAATCGCATATCCAATAGGTGGAATCCCTAGTGCAATATCTGCGCTGCCAGGAATCGGAAGTGCGGGCGCACTTGCATCTCGAGTTGTCTCGGCAGTCTCTGGTTTTAGTCCCGCGTTCTTACCGGGGCAAAGTGGTTTAATCGAATCAGCACCGCTGACTGAACCAATTAGCATTGTTGGCCCATCTTCAGTCAAAGTTCGAATCACAAGCACCACAGGTGATGCAACTCTGTTCTTCTCACTTGTCACAAAATCACCAAGTGGTGCGATTACCCAACCAAATGGAATTGTTTCGCCAGTCCGACTTACAGATATTCCGCAGGCTGGTTTGGATGTAACAGTTCAACTTCCGGCAACAATTGTGGATGCAGCCGTCGGTGATGTTATTGCAGTTGGAATTTCAGGCACTGATCAGGGTTACGAACTTCCAAAGATTTCGCGATATTACACAATAGCTGCGCTATCACCGCTGACTTACAAAGTTACTGATGCAGCAGCATCGGCATCATCTGGTGCAAATTTATTCTGGCCGGTTGCAGCGCTAATTACTCTAGTTGCAGCGGTCTTTTATGTGCGGATCCGGCGACCAAAGATTGCACCAAGCCACGAGAACAGCACCGCGCTTGTTGAAGTAACCAATCTAGGTAAAGTTTATAAAGATGGTTATCGCGCAGTTTCGGATCTTTCATTTACCGTAGAACGCGGTCAAGTAGTTGGCCTGCTTGGACCTAATGGCGCTGGTAAAACCACAACACTTCGAATGATGATGGGGCTGATTTTCCCAACTGAAGGTTCAATTTACATCGATGGCAAACCGGTTTACCCAGGTGCACCCGCACTTGCAAATCTTGGAAGCTTTGTCGAAGGTCCAGGATTCTTGCCTCATCTTTCAGGTCGCGAAAATTTGGCACTTTACTGGCGCTCGATCGGTCGCGATGGCGATCAGAATCTTGATGAAGTAGTTTCAATTACCAAGCTTGGAACTGCTTTAGATAAGAAGGTGCGTTCTTATAGCCAAGGCATGCGCCAGCGTTTAGCAATTGCCCAAGCAATGCTTGGTGCACCAGATCTTCTTGTGCTTGATGAACCAACAAATGGTCTGGATCCACAACAGATTGCGGAAATGCGTGATGTTCTAAAGCGCTATGCCGCTACTGGTCGCACAGTTATTGTTTCCTCACACTTGTTGGCCGAAGTTCAACAGACTTGCAGCCATGTTGTGCTGATGCACCGCGGTGAATTGATTGCATTTGGACCAATGAAGAAGATCCTTAATCGCAATCGCAAATCTGAGACCCTCGAAGAGATTTTCCTAGAACTTATCGGCGATGACTTGGTTATCGGAAAGGATGCGAAATGAGTTATTCAGCAGCAAAAACTCTGCCTTATTCGGTCGAGCTCTATCGCCAATTGAAGCGGAAGCGAACTGCTTTTGCATACGCCTTCATTCTCTCGCTGCCAATTCTGGTTGCAATCGCAGTTAAGTTTGGACCATCTGGAAACAGCGGTGGACCAACCCGACTTGGTTCTGGAACAACAGATTTAATCGGTCTTGCAACAATCGGCGCCGCAAATTTCACGGTAACAATGTTGTATTTTGCAACACCATTCTTGCTGGTAACAGTTATTGCCTTGTTCAATGGCGACACTGTTGCAAGTGAAGCTTCGTGGTCGACACTTCGTTATCTGTTGGCATCACCGGTTCCACGGACCAGATTGTTACTTCAAAAGATTAAAGTCAGTCTTACCTTGTCAGCTTTTGCAATCTTGCTTATGCCAATCGCCGCTTGGATTGTCGGTACTATTGCATTTGGAACCAAGCCACTTCAGACCCCACTTGGTGCAACGTTCGAGAACTCAGTTGCAATTTCAAGAATTGCGATCATGACTGGGTATTTAGCATTCTCACTGCTCTTTGTTGCTGGTCTAGCTTTTTACTTAAGCGTTCGAACCGATGCACCGCTAGGAGCAGTTGGAGTAGCGGTTGGTATTTCAATCCTGCTTAATATTCTCGATGCCATCACAGCCCTCGGCAAGATTCGTGATTGGCTGCCAGTTCACTACGCCTTCTCTTGGTTCGATGCACTGGCCTCGACCATAGATTGGTCAACGATGATTCGTGGCGCCAGCTATTGCGCAATCTCGGGGATAGTTCTCTTCGCCCTTTCGATAAATCGTTTCGCGCACAAAGACATCACCTCATAGACCTAAAGATTGGGTGAATTCCGCGCGTCTTTCGATATTGACCGCGCTTATTTCAGGTTTTAGCCTTAACCTTTAACTCATCCCAAAATGGGAGGCAAGAGTAAATATCTAGCAAGGAGATTGCTATGGAAGAAGATGATCTTTTAGAACTCTGGAACACAAAGCGCTCACAAATCATTCACGCGCAAATTGCCCCAACTCTGATGCTCATAGGTGTCTTCGTTGTTGCTGCTTTCGGAATGTTTGAAGATGCAACCGACGGTGCAAAATATTTAACAATTGGTGTTGCGGCAGCGACTGGTATTTTGGCAATAATTTCCCAATACGCTGCAATTCGCGAGGCTGAAGTTCTAATAATTGATCTCAAGAGATTAGAGAACTCAACTGAACTTTCAAAGCGCATCGCACAATCTCGTGGTTTCTTGTCGCTATCAGCGACTGCGATTGTTGGACTAGGTATCGCAGTATTCGC
>DDMR01000098.1:776-10206 GCA_002340925.1 Actinobacteria bacterium UBA2541 | reverse complement strand
GAATTTCTTTACCGCTAAATAGAAAAGAGAATTTCATGGGCGCTTGTCAATGTGGCTACACAAGAGATGAAGAGAAGAACTGCGATGGAACACATAAGGTTGTTAAAGCTGTAAGGGCCGACCTGGCAGAGAAGCTTGAAGCAAATGGTTTTCCTCACGCATCTGAATATGTGAAGAACAACTAGGTTTCTTCAAAGCAATTAACAAAGTAGTAGATGCATGAAACCAATACATAGGTTTCCCCAAGTTGTTTTAGGGTTTGCACTTGCTTATGCCGGTTTGGGTCATCTGACCACAAGCCGACAGGAATTTCAGGCGCAAGTCCCATCATTGTTTGAAGATTATGCAGATTTTGTAGTGATTGCATCGGGCATTGTAGAAATCTTGTTAGGCCTGGGGCTAGTTTTCTTCTGGAAATATCGGGTGCTAATCGGCCGCTTAGCAGCGCTCTTTTTTGTTGCAGTGTTCTGGGGAAATATCTCGCAATATATAAATGGAATCGATGCCTTTGGGTTGAATAGGGATAGAGCAAGATTAATTCGACTCTTCTTCCAGCCACTGTTGGTGGTTTGGGCCTTATGGAGCACGGGTGCATGGCGCAAGCAGCATGACTGAAATAGTTGTTATCTACGATGGCAAATGCGAGCTATGTAAGAACTCCATTTTATGGGTTGAAAAGAAGTTAAAGATTGAAGCTCTAGATTTTCATACGACAGATCTCTCGAAATTCACCTTAACTTTTGAGCAATGTTCTCGCGAAGTTTTTGTGCTTACAGATGCAAAAATACTTAGTGGGGCTAAGGCAGTTGCATTTTTACTTCACCACCGAGGAAACAAGTTTCTATCTTTGTTAATTACTTTATCTGGACCACTTGGCCGAATTGGATATCAGTGGGTTGCTCGAAACCGAAGCTCGGCCCCAGTAAAGATGCTTTCGCGTTATCTGAAGCCTTAAATAGTTCCCTTATCTAGACCCTTCAATACTTCTTGGGCGCGCAGCTTTAGTTCCGGCAAATCACTCAATCGATTCAATCCAAAAACTTGTTGGCTCATGCGATGGTTTTTAACAAACGTTTCTCGGTGGCGATCTAGGAAATCCCAATACAAAGTTGTGAATGGACAAGCGCTTTCACCGATGCGAAGTTTTGGGTTGTATTCGCAGCCCTTGCAGTAATTACTCATTCGCGAGATGTAAGCGCCACCTGCGGCATACGGCTTTGTCATCATCGCGCCACCATCGGCGTGCACACCCATACCAATTACATTCGGAACCATCACCCATTCGCTGGCATCGATAAATACTTCGCGCATCCAATCTAGAAACTCTTGTGGATTCGTGCCGGTGATTAAGGCAAGATTGCTTAGAAGCATAAGTCGTGGAATGTGGTGAACCCAGGCACGTTCCTCGATATCGCTGACCGTTTCTTTCATGCAATTCATCTTGGTTTTGCTGGAATCCGTAAAGAGCGGAAGTAATTTGCGAGTGGCCTTTAGCTGATTGTTCTCGCGGTAATCTGGGGCCAGAAACCAATACATCCCATTTACATATTCACGCCAACCAATTATTTGGCGAACAAAACCTTCGCAGGATTCGATCGGGACCTTGCCGGCATCAAAGGCTTTTACAGCTGCGGCAATAACTTCTTCGGCATGCAGTAAGCCGTTATTTAAATATGGCGATAGAAGTGAGTGATGAAGCGCCCAATTATCTGTTGTCATTGCATCTTCGAGCGGGCCAAATTCGGCAAAATGATTATCAATAAAGTTTTTTAACTGAGCAAGTGCGCCAGCTCTGGTAGTTGCCCAAGTTGTTGTGGGGGTGTAGCCAAGTTCTGTTGCAACTTCTAAATCAATTTGATCGCGCTTATGTTCTAAATAAGCTGGACCCTCATATTTTTTTGGTGGTGGCAGACGATTCTCTTTATCGAAGTTCCAGGCGCCACCGGTTGGTTTGCCTTTTTCAATCAGGATGTTTAGTCGAGATCGTTGCAAACGGTAGAAATTCTCCATCAGAAATGATTTCTGCGAGCCAGCCCAATCTTCGAATAGTGGGCGAGGAGTCAAGAAGAAATCATTCGCGATAAATGTGGCACGAAATTCTTTTAGTGCAGCAAATTGGCGATGGGATGAAGGTTCGGCACAGATAACTTCGGTGATTTTATGTTTTGCTTGAATGGTTTTTAGGCCATCAATTGTTGTCTCAGCCTTTACGTATTCAACCGTGAAGCCTGCATCCTCAAGTGACTTTGCAAAATGTCTTGCGCTAGCGATAAGAAAGAAGAGGCGTTCTTTATGCCAATCGCGCCCAGTTGTCATCCGAGCACTTTCGACAAACACAATCAGATCTTCTTTGGGATTAGCTATCTTTAGCGCTCCATATTTCTGATTTAAGTGATCAAAGGGAATATAGATAATGCGCTTCATTTATTTTCACGGCATCGATCGCTACAGTATTTAACATCGTCCCAGTTCTTGGCCCACTTCTTTCGCCATTCGAATTCCAGGCCGCAGCGCACGCAGACTTTGGGTGCGAACCCATTCTTGGTTTTAGCTACGCGAGACATTGCGTAATAGTAGGAGTTCTTCAGCCCACGTTCGCGATATGGCAGGAGCCGCAGTAGTATTTGGACGTTGTTTCCGGGGTCGATGTAATTTCGAACCGGCGGTTAAAGTCCGCGACCCGATGCTTGCCAGGTATCGGTTGACTCAGTGAAATTCTGGGACCGACGGTTAAAGTCCGGATGATAGGAAATAACAAAAGGTAGGTCCTGCCTACCCTCTTTGTGCTTTCTTGCACCCACCCCGGAAACTCGATTATTGAGTGGGGGTAAAGATGGATTACACAGTTGCGATGCAACGTGCCATTGCCCTGTCTGAAAAAGGTTTAGGAAAGTGCGCACCGAACCCAATAGTTGGCGCAGTGATTCTTGATGCGAGTGGAAAGATTATTGGCGAAGGATTTCATGATCGCATGACAAGCAAAGATCATGCCGAAGTAGTTGCAATTAGAAGCGCTGGTGACTTGGCTAAAGGTGCAACCATTGTTGTGACTTTAGAACCATGTAATCACACCGGAAGCACTGGTCCATGCACCCAAGCAATTATTGATTCCGGAATATCAACCGTTGTGTTTGCCGTAAAGGATATAAATGCAGTTGCAGCTGGCGGAGCAGATGCTTTACGTGCTGCAGGAATTAAAGTTGTTGATGGCGTTTTAGCTAAAGAAGCTTCAAATGCAAATCGGGCTTGGCTGACCAAGATTGAAAAGAGCCGCCCTTACTTTGTCTGGAAGGTTGCAACAACTCTTGATGCCAAGATTGCGGCAAGTGATGGAACTTCAAAATGGATAAGTAATGAAGATTCTAGAGACGATGTTCAAAGGTTGCGCCGCGAATCTGATGCGATATTGGTTGGAACAAATACTGTTATCTCAGATGACCCACATTTGATTCCGCGTGGCGAATTCTCTGGATATTCGCACAACCCAATTCGGGTGATCTTTGGCGAAAGCGATTTACCAGAAGATTCAAAGGTTTTCGATAACGCAGCAAAGACTCTTCACGTGAAGTCACGAGATCTAAAGGAATTGGTTTCTAAGTTAAATGAATTAGATATCAATCAAGTCTTTGTTGAAGCTGGTTCAAAGTTGACAAGTGCGATGGTGACCGCAGGATTGATGGATGAACTTGTTATCTACCAAGCACCAGCGCTGCTTGGATCAGGCAAAGCTTTCTATGCAGAAGATTCACATTTAACAATCGAGGATCAAATGCGGTTAGAACATATCAGCACCGAAGTCTTAGCTGGCGATATTAAATCGGTATATCGGATTGGAGCTGGTGTCTAATGTTTACTGGACTTGTCGCAGAACTTGGATCGATTACTGCAATTGATAAAGGCGCAGATTCTGCAGTGTTTAAGATAAATGCACCCGGACTTATCTCTGAGATCAACCTAGGGGATTCGATTGCAGTAAATGGAGTTTGCTTAACCGCAACTTCAGTGTCCGGCACAGAATTTACCGCAGATGTAATGATTCAAACTCTGTCACTTACATCACTTGCAAAGACGATTGCCGGAAACCCAGTGAATCTAGAACTTGCTGCGCAATTAAATGCCCGAATGGGCGGACATATGGTCCAGGGCCATGTCGATGGTGTCGCAACTGTTATTGGTTTAACTCCTGGCGATAAATGGGCACAGTTCGATATCAAGGTGCCTGAACATTTAGCCAAATACATAGTTAATCAAGGTTCAATATGTCTTGATGGCGTTTCTTTAACTGTTGGCAAAATTGATGATGCAACAAGTGTCGTAACGGTTTGGTTGATTCCAGAGACTTTAGAGCGGACCAACTTGTCTTCGAAGAAGCCAGGGGATTTAGTGAATGTCGAAGTTGATGTGCTTGCTAAGTATGTTGAGAGATTACTTGCCAAGGGAGATAAATAATGAGCGATTTCAAAGCCGCACTTGAAGACTTTAAGAACGGTAAATTCCTAATCGTCACCGATGATGCCAATCGCGAGAACGAGGGCGATTTAATCCTGCTGGCACAGAGCGCAACGACCGAACAACTTGGCTTCATGGTGCGCCACACATCGGGTGTTATCTGCGGTGTTATAACTGAAGAGATTGCAAAACGTTTGAAGCTTCCGATGATGGTTGCACGAAATGAAGATAGCCACGAAACTGCATTTACAGTTTCAGTGGATTTAATCGCTGGTAGAACAACTGGAATTAGCGGTGAAGAACGTGCAAACACTCTGCGCGCAATGGCTAACCCAAATGCCAAGGCACCAGAATTTCTGCGACCTGGACATATCTTCCCTCTTGTTGCAGTAGCTGGTGGCGTGCACGAGCGAGGTGGACACACTGAAGCTGGTGTTGCACTGTGCGAATTAACTGGTTCATATCCAGTCGCAGTTATTTCAGAACTTGTAAATGACGATGGTTCGATGATGCGGGGAGCAGCACTAGAAGAATTTGCAGCAAAGCACGCGATTAAGAAAATAACTATTGAAGATATTAAGGCGCATGTTGAGAAAAAGAGCGTGAAAAAGAGAGTTGATTTCCAATGGGCCAAATTGCCAATGGGCGATCAAGATTGGCGAATCACAACTTTTACATCTCGCAATGGCGCCGAACATGCAATCTTGGCACTTGGAGAATTGAGCGCTACAAACTTATTAAGCCGTATTCATTCTGAATGCTTAACCGGCGATGCCTTCGGTTCGCTGCGCTGTGATTGTGGCCCACAATTGATGCAGGCAATCAGCGAGATTGAAGAACGTGGATCTGGATTGGTTGTTTACCTGCGAGATCACGAAGGCCGAGGAATTGGGCTTAGCGAAAAAATTCGCGCATATGCCTTACAAGATCTTGGCCAGAATACTTTGGAAGCAAATATTTCACTTGGCCATGGCGTCGATGAGCGATCTTATGGCGATGCGATTGAAATCTTTAGAGCACTTGGAATCACCGAAGTTGAATTGCTTACAAATAATCCCGATAAGTTAGCGGCTTTCGAGGGTTCTGGAATCAACTACAAGGGTCGCAAACTTCAGGTTGTTGCAAATGAATTTAATCGTAAGTATCTAGAAACCAAGCGCGATTTACTGAGTCACTCGTTAGGAGAAATCTAATGGCCGGAAAGTCCCCAGATTTAGCGATGAAGAATTTCAGCAATCTAAAAGCGGTTGTTATCAGTGCATCATGGCACCCAGAGATCTGCCAATCGTTAATCAATGGCGCAGTTCGTGGTTTTGAAAAATCTGGCATCACTAACGTTGAAGTTCGCAAAGTTTCTGGTTCATTCGAACTTCCACTTGCTGCGCAACTTGCGTTAGATTCTGGTTTTGATGTTGCGGTGGTCGTTGGCCTAGTTCTTCGCGGTGAAACTCCACACTTTGATTATGTCTGCCAAGGTGTAACAGCAGGAATCATGGATGTTTCGCTAAGTCGTTCTAAGCCAATCGGTTTTGGGGTTCTTATGTGCGACACCATCGAACAGGCAAATGCACGCGCCGGTTTCGCCGACAGTTTTGAGGATAAAGGCTTTGATAGCGCGATAGCAGCGCTTAGTGTTTTAAATTAAGGGATAAAAGAAACTACATAATTAGTAAATTAAAAGAGCCCCAGAGATTTCTCTGCGGGGCTCTTTCTTGTAGCTCAGATTGTCTTGCGCATCCCTATGACTAAGTGACAAAACTATAACATCCGGACTAGCTCTTCCCTGACTAAGTGCGTAAACCCTAACATCAATATTTGAACTGATTGCAATGCTTTTTACACAACTGATTTCTATTCACAAAATTTTATTTGAAGAA
This sequence comes from Actinobacteria bacterium UBA2541, assembly GCA_002340925.1. Taxonomy (GTDB): domain Bacteria; phylum Actinomycetota; class Actinomycetes; order Nanopelagicales; family Nanopelagicaceae; genus AAA044-D11. Next base: position 3,880 of record DDMR01000098.1, on the reverse strand, counting down.
TTTAACAGATTGTAATCAGGGCTAACTTTCGCATGCGTGTGGCTGTAGCTCAGCGGATAGAGCTTCTCTATGACTAAGAGGAAGGTCGTGGGTTCGAATCCCACCAGTCATACGCACACCAAATGGCTCCCGAATTGGTCACCGGGAGCCATTTTTCTCTTTAGTCGTCAAGAAGGCGAACTGGTTTCCGTTAGCGGGGGAGAATTCGAATAATTCCCCAATAAATCGATAAAACTTTCTAGATAAATCCTGTGATTTCCCTTGACGAGCAACCCCATCGGTCATAAGTTGAAAGAACATGTTGTTCGTATATCGAACGATATCCGAGATGAAAGTGTGGGCGAGGCTTGGACCAGAATTCATCAGACTACTTGCTAGAAATAAAGTCTGTCTCAAAGAGTTTCGGAGAGCTACATGTTCTCAAAGATGTCAATTTAAACGTTGCAAAGGGCGAAGTCGTTTGCATTATTGGTCCAAGTGGATCAGGTAAGAGCACGTTATTACGATGCATGAATTTTATTTCACCGCCAGATTCTGGCGAAATCGTCTTCGATAAAGTTTCCTGGCGCAGTTATAGATCGAAATTCAATGTCCTTGCAAATCTTCGATATGAGAAGAAACTTCCACAGCTACGTGCTGAAATTGGAATGGTGTTTCAGCATTTCAATGTATTCCCACACATGACGACACTTGAAAATGTTTCTCTCGGCTTACAAAAAGTTCGTAAGATCAAAAAAGATGAAGCAAAGCAAGTAGCAACTAAAAGTTTGGAACAAGTTGGCCTATCAGATAAATTGCAAGTTTATCCAGATCAATTGTCAGGCGGACAGAAGCAACGGGTTGCGATCGCGCGTGCGTTAGCCCTAAATCCAAAAGTTATGTTGTTTGACGAAGTTACATCCGCACTTGATCCTGAATTGGTTTCAGGAATTCTTGATGAAATCCGCAGATTAGTTCGTGAGGGCATGACGATGATTATCGTCACTCATGAAATGAAGTTTGCCTTCCAAGTTGCTCATCGAATTGTCTTTATGGATCAAGGAAAAATTGTCCAGGTTGGCACACCAGCGGAAATCCGAAACACTCAAGAGCCTAGAGCCAAGGCGTTTTTGAGCTCAATTTTGGAATAGTCAAAATGGATAAATACGATTTTAGCTGGCGGATAATCCAAGAAAATCTGCCAGAGTTAATCAATGGTTTAATAATTACTCTGCAGATATCTGTTGCTGGAATGGCTTTTGCGCTTTTATTTGGTCTTTTTTTCGCCACATTAAGATTTAGCCAGTATCGAATATTAAATATTGTCTCTAATTCAATTGTCCAGGTTGGACGCTCACTTCCGCTATTCGTTCTTCTCTTCTGGATCTATTATGGCCTGTCATTAAAATTCAAAATTAACTTCACGGATTTTCAAGCGGGGGCATTAGCCCTTGGAATCACGGGTGGCGCATATATGGCTGAAGTATTCCGTGGCGGAATTACTGCGATTGATAAAGGGCAGAGCGATGCCGCTTTCGCAATTGGTTTAAATCGAATGCAAACCTCAAGATTGATTGTTCTTCCACAAGCTATTCGAATTATTCTTCCGCAGACAGTGAACATTTATGTTGGCCTGCTGAAGGGTGCAACGATAGTTTCTGTAATTGGTGTAGCGGACATGATTTATGTAGCGCAATACGTTTCTCTTGAAACCTTTAGGCCGTTCGAGCTGTATAGCTTTGCTGGCGTCGTATTTATCGCGCTAACTCTTTCAGTAGCAAGTTTTGCTTGGCTACTAGAGCGACAACTTTCGGGAAAGAGTCGCCGTGGATAATTCAGTCCCACTATTTGATTTCGCAGCAGTTTGGAGTTCGAGAGCACTGCTTCTAGAAGGATTTGGAATCGCCATGTTTTGCGCAACTGCCGCAATTATTCTTGCGATGATAATCGGTCTGTTTATTGCGCTGATGCGCCTATCGAATAGCCGAATTTTGCGGGCTTTCGCATTTGTTTATACCCAATTATTTAGAGGTGTGCCGTTATATGTTTTAGTCATCTGGGTTTATTTCGGTCTTGCCATTGTTGCAAATATAAATCTTCCAAAGATTCCTGCCGGAATAATCACCCTCGCTCTTCTAAATAGTGGTTATCTCTCTGAAACCTTTAGATCTGGAATTTTGGCGGTAAGTGTTGGTCAGAGTGAAGCTGGGGCTGCAATTGGATTAACGAAGCGTCAGATAAAGCGTTTCATTGTTCTTCCTCAAGCCTTTCGAATTGTTTTGGCCCCAAGTGGCAATCAATTCGTTGATGCGATTAAAGACACAGCGATTTTGAGCATTATTGGCGTTCCAGAACTAATGCGTATGGCACAACAGCAAGCTGATCTTTTCTATCGGCCTTTTGAGTTTTATACAACTGCGGGAATTCTTTATTTCATAGCAGTAATGGGAGTAACAAAACTATTTACATTTATTGAAAAGAGAATGAGCAGAATAGGTTTCACGAACAGCAGTCAGAAACTGACAAACGTTGGTGAATACATCTAGACAAATCGTCAGGATGCAATGTAAGGGGGAAATATGAGTAAGAGCAAAAATGAAGTTGATTCAGTTGTGACAACTCCTGATCGCCGTAACTTCATAAGAGGCGCAGGTGCCGTTCTCGGTGTAGGTGCACTAGCTTCCTTCGCGCCAGCGGCAAATGCATTATCAGCGCCTTCAGCTTCACCTGAATCATTTGTAACTTCAGCTGATTCAGTATTGGCCAAAGTTCTATCCAGTAAGAAAATCAAGTTTGGTGTCGACCTAACTTTCGCGCCACTTCAATTCAAGAAGGCAGATGGAACCCCCACAGGTTACATCGTGGATCTCGCAAACATGTTAGCCCAATCTCTTGGTGCAACTCCGGAATGGGTAGAACTTCCATTCGGAAGCTTGTTCGCTGCTCAGGCCGCAGGAAAGTTTGATATGTCAGGTATCTCCGCGACTATCAAGCCAGAACGCGCTCAGACAGTTCTTTTTGCTAGCCTCCCATCATTCGTTGAATCTAACTACGTACTCATCAAGCCGGGATCAAAGCTTAAGAAACTTTCAGATCTGAATAGATCCGCAATTTCAATTGCCGTT
>DDMR01000098.1:361-650 GCA_002340925.1 Actinobacteria bacterium UBA2541 | reverse complement strand
TATCCGCAATTTCAATTGCCGTTGTTGTTGGTTCTTCACAAGAATCAGCTGCAAAGCTCTTGTATCCAAAGGCAAAGCTAAAGAAGCTATCAAACACAGCTGCTCTTGCTGATGTTGCAGCTGGACGATCAGATGCGATGATTGTTGGCGAATTCTCAATTGCTGCTGCACTCAAGAACAATAAGGGACTTAAGTTCCTAAAGGTTCCACCAGTGTTCGTTGATGAGAACAGCTTCTTCATGCCAGCTGGCGATTACGATCTAAAGAACTATGTTGATACCTGGTTGCG
>DDMR01000098.1:0-153 GCA_002340925.1 Actinobacteria bacterium UBA2541 | reverse complement strand
TATGAAACATCACATAACACCCTAGCGGGACTTTGGGATCAGTATGTTGGAAACGATGCTCGTAAGCTTGGCTTGCAATCAGTATCTGTAAGTTCTTCTTGGGCAAAGTAAAAAAGAGTAGAAGTAAAGTAGTTAGTTAGCGCGGTGGTATCT
>DDMR01000059.1 GCA_002340925.1 Actinobacteria bacterium UBA2541 | reverse complement strand
AAGAAGGTTGCAATCGAAATTCCAATAACAGCCAGGACGAAATACTTAGAAACAACATCTGCTATTCGTTGCATAGGAGCTTTGGATCGCTGCGCAGAGGCAACCATCTCAATAATCTGAGATAACACAGTATCCATCCCAACCTGTGTGGCTTGAATAATTAGCGCTCCATTTGAATTAATTGATCCAGCCAGAACAGAATCACTCAATGTTTTTTGTACCGGAATTGGCTCGCCCGTGAGCATAGATTCATCAATCGCACCTTGACCTTCAAGGATTACGCCGTCAACAGGTATAGCCTCACCGGGTCGAATCCGCAACGAATCTCCAACTTGGATGTCATCAATTGAAATGACTTCTTCTTCACTCTCTGATACCAGGCGTGAGGCAGACTTCGGCCTCATATTGAGTAGAGATTTTATCGCTGATGAAGTTTTTGCAATGGACTTCAATTCAAAAATTTGCCCCAGGATTGTTAGAGAGACAATTACATTAGCGGCCTCAAAGTAAACCGCGACATTACCATCTGTTTTAAAGGATTCAGGAAATACTTTTGGGAAAACGGTTGCTACTACGCTGTACACGAATGCTGAACCTACGCCAATACCGATAAGAGTCCACATATTTGGATTTCTTGTTTGAATTGATTGCCAGCACCGCAAGAAAAAAGTTTTTCCTGCCCATAAAACCACTGGTATCGATAGGACCATCTGAAACCAAGATAAGGCGAGAGGATTGAGGAACGATGTTGATTCTCCTAGTAAAGCTAGCAATACTGACAAAGCACTAAGCGGGAATGTAAACCAGAATTTTCGTTGGAATTGCAGTAGCTCGAAGTTCTCAACTTCCTCAACTGAGGGCATCAACGGCACGAGGGCCATGCCGCATTTAGTGCAATCTTCAGGGGCTGAGCTTCGTATCTCCTCGTGCATCGGGCATATAAATTGGTTCGAGGTGTTACTTTTATCCATAACTTATGCCCATTTCCTAGAATTAAATTTCTGGATTAAGAAATCTTCCTAAAACTTCTGCCATCATTTTTTGATGTAAATATATCTGATCCCACAGTTACCAGCATAATCTGATCGCTTACACTTAGAATCCCCGTCATCGCTTTAAATATACCCACGTTTTTCCATGTTTTGCCAGAATTTGATGACTTGTACAGCGTGCTACCACTCAAAGCAAAAAGCTCTGAACTACGCCATTCAATCTGGGTAAATTTGAGGCTGTTTTTAATTTTAGTTGTTGTCTTAAAGGCATTTTTGGTGAGCAGCAACTTGGAGTTCTTAAGTGCAATTGCAGTGCCTGGAATCTCGGGTGAGACTGCGATATCTGTGAATGTGTTTGTTCCTAAAGAGTTCCATGTCTTTCCAGAATCTGCTGAGTACATTAAGTTTCCACTCTGTGAATCTGCGCCATATAAATCACTTTTAGCGGCCTTCTTAAGATCCATGCTCCAATTAAACAACAAATATAAGAAAGAAGAGTCGCCCTATAAGCCGGAGACGACATTGTTATGCGTGAAGGCACGCTCAATTCTTAAAATTGCCCCCGCAATTGCCCCCAAATAATTACAAGGTTAGGTTATTTCAGTTCTCGCAAAACATAATTGCTAGCGAGGTCTAGTCATAGAACTCATAAGTGATTCAAGAGGTCCCTGGTCAAACCTTTTTAGCCAATGTGCTGCAAGGTTAGAAAGAAGTAGCCAAATCGCGAATGCAAGTACAAATACCTGCCAGGTTTGTAGATCTTGGAATAAGCCCAAGCCCCAAGGGCTAAAAATCAGCGAAGTGATTACTGATTGCGAAATATAGATGGTTAATGACATTTTTCCGGCCGGCTTCATCCACAAAACCAGATATGGTCGTTCCTCAACTAGTTTGCGAATCACTCCTACGTAGAACATTGAAAGCAGTGGAGCTGCCACAAATGAAGCAAAAAGCGAGATGAGGTAGATGCTCTCGGAAGGCTCAGCCGCTTGTTCATTTCGTAGAAGAATAACTGCTGCAATAACTTGAATCGGTAATCCGAAAACAAGACCCATTTTTATCAATCTCGAATTAGCAGCTTGATCTATTGGTGACGATAGGAAATTAAGGCGTGCCAATCGCACACCAAGCAGGAAGGCTGCAAAAGCCAGACCGCCTTGAAGAAATATCCCGGTTGAGATGCTGAGTAACCAAACTTCTATTCTTGCCGGTATTGACTCCAGGAAAGTTCCATTCTGAAGAATCTCATCAAGGCTGGACTCTGCACTTAATCCAAGATCTTCCTCTAACAAGTACTCAGCAACAAAGGCCAAGACGCCAATTAGCACTATAAAAAATGTGGAAATAGAAAATACTAATCGAGACCAAATTTTCAGTGTTTTGTCTACTCTAAAGAAGAAAAAGGTAAGCAGCAAGCCAAAAAGTCCATAGAGAAAGATGATGTCTCCATGCCATAGAAAGGTAAAGTGAAGCGCTCCGAAGGCTATAAGTACGAAGCAACGCTTAACCCAGCGAGTTCTATTTGATCTATCGTTTCTAATTACGTAGTTTGAGCTATAGCCGAAGAGAAAAGAAAACAATAAGTAAAACTTTCCAGTAAAAAGCGCTGCGATGAGAAAGGTGGCTGAACCATTGGCAAATCCTTGAGTCCACTCTCCGCGGGCTCCTTGGTCGCTGTTCAACCCCATGAATTGGATGTTCACGACCAAAATTCCAAGTAGAGCAAAACCTCTCAGTACATCAGGTGCTATATCTCTTTGCATTTTGCTAGATATCCCGCTCGCGCCAGGCCAAGACCATCGAAGGCAATGAGGAACAAGCGAAAAGCATGGAAATGATCAGGTAACTTCCATCATTGCCTTCAGGCTCGAACAATTTCAAATCTGGGGCATAAATCATCAGAATCAAGAGTGCAACGATTAAATACCCCAGCGCGTAATACGCATATCTAAATGAAGTGTCACGAATTTTGATCTGACGTTCATCTAGAAGCTCATTAGGTGCATCGGCTATTCCTCGAACACTTATGCGTAGAAGTAGATAACCTAGAAGGACAGCGAAGATAACAAATATGGCTGAGACGCTATAGATCACGACCGCGGTTCCATCAGAAAGATTCAT